>JBGTHN010000256.1:0-6792 GCA_041746235.1 Pyrinomonadaceae bacterium
GAGATTCATCATTTCGCTGTTTTTATTTTGATAAGAACTTGCGTCGAATGATTCAGCGGAGCGGTTGAAGGCTTCGGCGGAGCGGTTGAAGGCTTCGGCGGAGCGGTTGAAGGCTTCAGCGGAGCGGTTGAAGGCTTCGGCGGAGCGGTTGAAGGCTTCGGCGGAGCGGTTGAATGATTCAGCGGAGCGGTTGAATGATTCAGCGGAGCGGTTGAATGATTCAGCGGAGCGGTTGAATGATTCAGCGGAGCGGTTGAGTAGTTCCACTTTAAAGTGGAACTCTTCAACCTTTAGGCAGAACTCTTCAACCTTTAGGCAGAACTCTTCAACCTAAAAGGAAAATCTTTCAACTTTTTTGTGCAAAGTGCAAAATGATACCAAAACCATTGAGGTTAGTGAGTTTTGATTTGTCTTGTCTTTAGTCCGCTGGCGGACGTGAGAGTTTAGCTACGGGCGGCAAGCCTGTAGTCTTTATTCAATAATATGTTTTAGCTTTGCTTGCCAAGCGACAGATTTGTGTCGCCTGTAAACGGCTCTAATTTTGATGTTTAGATTGCTACAAGCTAACGCTTGTAGCTAAATTCTTTCATCCGCCAGCGGATTGAAAAAACTTATCGAAATCAAGCAGATTTTTTTAACACACTTTTTAAAACAGTATTGGTATTTACAGATAGGACAGAACGATCTGAGGTGGCGGATGAGTAAAGGACGTTAACTCGAATATTTGCGTCTTTACTCGCTTACAAAAAAAATGCAGAACCAATTGAAATAATTGATTCTGCAAACTTAGGTTTGAAAATTAAATTACTTTGCGTGCAATTCAGCGTAATGGACAAAGAACCAGTATGTAATTCCCACCCAAGCGAGTAAATTTATAAGCGACGCGATTAATCCGATTTTCTGTATTTTATCATCAGTTCCGCCGCGATTATCCTGTTTTCCATACATCAACATTGCTACGAGAACACCTGTGATGATCCAAGCAAATAGGCGTATGCCAAGATTTAGCGGAATTGTTTCGGACGATAAGCCCATCAAATATGGAACTTGATAAAGCGTTAAAGCGATTGCCAGAACAATTGCGATGATTGCAGCAATCGGCGGAGCATTTTTGGAGTCTGAATCATTGGCGACTTCATCGGTAACTTCGCGGAGATTACTATTCGAATAGCTGTATGCAAAGTAAACCACCAAACCAATTGACATCCAAACGATCAGACGAATCCAAGTATCAAGCGGCAGACTGTTCATCAAATAAGCAGCCGAAACAACAGTTGCCATCGGAATCCACGGCGAAAGAGGAACTTTGAACGGACGATTCAAATTCGGATTGGATGAACGCAAAATTATAATTCCCGTTCCAACGATCACGAATGCGAAAAGTGTTCCGATACTGACAAGTTCACCGAGCAGATTGATCGGCACGAAGCCAGCCAAAATCGCCACGATTGTTCCGGTAATCGCGGTTGTAATATGCGGTGTTCGATATTTCGGGTGAATTTTCGATGCCCATTTCGGAAGCAAACCATCTTTCGACATCGAATAAAAAACACGCGGTTGTCCCATAACCATTACAACCATCGTCGAACTCAAACCGAGAACTGCACCAACTTTAATGATAGTTGGAAATACTGCTAGAATTGCTCCCATCGTTGTTCCCGAAGCAACATTTGCGGCGGCATCAACAGCAACAGCGATCGGTGCGGCGGCGTTGGTTAAAAGTCTATAATCAACCAGACCAACCATAATTCCGGCAACTAATATATAAAGGAAGGTACAGATTGCAAGCGAACCAAGAATCCCGATCGGCATATCGCGTTTCGGATTTTTCGCTTCCTGGGCGGCGGTCGAAACCGCGTCAAAACCTATGTAGGCAAAGAATATAACTGCCGCACCTGTTACGACTCCGGGAAATCCGAAAGGCATAAATTCAGCACATCCTGCAGCACCGGCGGTACAACCGATACCGAGATTGCCCGGATTAACATATCCGATTCCGGCGATGATAAATAAAACTACGACCAAAACTTTGATAATAACGATGACCGAGTTGAAACTTGCCGATTCTTTGATTCCACGTATCAACAAAAGCGTTACGGCGATGGAGATCAAAAATGCCGGAAGATTAAAAAATCCAGTTGCGGTAGTTCCGTCCGCAAGTTGTATCGTCATGCCGGGAGGTGCACTAAGAGCCACAGGAAAACCAATGCCCGTATAAGGATACAAAGTCTCATTGATCAGACTGACCACATAACCCGACCAACCGACAGCAACCGTTGCCGCCCCGAATGCGTATTCGAGGATCAAGTCCCAACCGATGATCCACGCGACGAATTCGCCGAGTGTTCCATAACCGTAAGCATAAGCCGAACCCGAAATCGGAATGCTTGCCGCAAATTCTGAATAACAAAGTGCCGCAAAAGCACTTACGATCCCTGCTATGATCATTGAAATTACAACAGCAGGTCCGGCGTGTTTACCGGCGGCTTGTCCCGTTAAAACAAAAATTCCCGTGCCGATGATCGCACCAACACCAAGCATTGTTAGATCCAATCCCGTCAGTGTTTTCTTCAGCGTATGTTCGCCGGTCTCAGACGCTTCGGCGATGATCTTATCAATAGATTTTGTCGCAAAAAGTGACATATATGCCTCCAAATCAGATATTTAATTTTTACTATTACTTTTTTAAGAAGTGATGAAGGCATCATAGACTATTTAAACAAAATAAAAAAGGCTATTTCATATAGAAACAGCCTTTTTTACATTTTATCGCAAAATTTTCTTAAATTAGCCTAAGCATCTTTGATTGCATCAAGATACCTGACCAATTCTTCTTTAACTTTCGGGAATAAGAAGAACAAACCGATCATATTCGGAAATACCATCGCAAAGATCATCGCATCGGAGAAATCAATTACCGAACCTAAAGATGCGGCTGAACCGATAACGATGAATATTAAGAAAAGAACTTTATATGAAATATCCGCCGCTTGTGAACGTCCGAACAAATATTTCCAAGCCTGCAAACCGTAATATGACCAGGAGATCATCGTTGAGAATGCAAACAAGAAAACAGCAACCGTCAGAACATATCTGAAACCGGGCAAGACCGAATCATAAGCCATCGAGGTCAGATCAACTCCGCCGACCACACCGGTAACACCTTGCATCGTTACGCCGCTTGTATTGCCGGCACTATATGCAAATAAACCGTCAGTATTAAACATAACGATTACGACCGCGGTCATTGTGCAAATTACAACCGTATCAATAAAAGGTTCAAGTAAAGCAACGATACCCTCGCTTGCCGGATAATTTGTGTTGACCGCCGAGTGAGCGATGGACGCTGAACCTGCTCCCGCTTCATTTGAAAAAGCCGCTCTTCGGAAACCTTGGATCAGGACACCGATGAAACCGCCAATAGCTGCATCCGTTGTAAATGCTTCCGAAATTATTTGACCGATAGCAGCCGGAAGATGTGAGATATTGACAAAAATTATGATCAAAGATGCAAGAATATATATGATCGCCATAAGTGGTACGATCTTTTCGGTAACTTTAGCAATACGTTTGATTCCGCCGATGATCACGACCGCAACCATCGCCGCCATTATCAAACCGATGATCGTTTTAACCGCACCTCCTTCAAGTCCGGTCATTGAAGTCAACTGAACAGTTGCCTGATTTGCCTGAAATGCGTTTCCGCCGCCGAATGAACCGCCGACGCACATAATTGCAAAGAAAACTGCCATAAACTTACCGACTTTGGCGTATCCAAGTTCCTTGAAACCTTTTGAAAGATAATACATCGGACCGCCATAGACCGTTCCGTCCGGTTCAATATCTCTGTATTTTACGCCCAAAGTACATTCAACAAATTTGCTCGACATTCCCAAAAGACCGCAGACGATCATCCAAAATGTCGCTCCCGGACCGCCGACGGCAACCGCTACCGCCACACCCGCAATATTTCCAAGTCCGACAGTTCCCGAAACGGCAGTCGCCAGAGCCTGAAAGTGGCTGACTTCACCCGCGACTCCTTCCTGACGAATAGTGTCGGGAATATCGCCGTCAACCACGTTGAGATTTTCGGTCGTAACCGGAGCTCCGCCTTGTTCGATCTCATCATATTTTCCGCGAACTACTCTTAGAGCAAGCGGAAATTTGGTAATATTTACGAATCCGAAAACGATCGTGAAAAAAGCCGCACCAAAAACAAGTACAGCTAAAACTAAGGGAATATTGGGGTCGCTCCAAATCGGATAAAAAACGAGCCATGTCCACCAATCCGAGATCGGCTTAAAGGCTTCGTCAATCCGTTGATCCAAACCCTTCGCTTCGACCGCTTTATCCTGTGCAAACACTACAACAGGAAAAATCAATGTAGTAAAAACTAAAAGTGCATAATTGAAGATCTTTCGATTCATAAATCTACCTCTCAAATTTATTTTTTTCTTGGTCAGCAAACTGCTTTGCATAGGCGGCTAGACCTTATACGTGCTTCATTAGGGAAAGTTTGTTGGTTGAATCAGCAAAAAAGCTCTAGCGAAATGAATTTCTAAAAATGAATTATACCTATTTCAAATGGTATGTCGAGTTTTTATTTACTAAAATAATTCAAATTAAACTTTATTCTAATATGAAAACCAATAAAAAACAGACAGCAGTATATCAAAATGAATCAAAAACAGGCGATATGCCGAAAGAGGATTTTCGGAAATACGGACACGAAATAGTTGATTGGATCGCGGATTATTTCGAGAAAATGGAAGAAATGCCTGTGCTTTCGCAGAATGAGCCGAATGAATTAAAAAATGCTCTGCCGACCGAAGCACCAATAAACGGCGAAGATTTTTCCGATGTCTTAAAAGATGTTGACGACTTAATTTTGCCCGCCGTAACGCATTGGAATCATCCGAATTTTCACGGACTTTTTTCAACTTCGACAAGTTCTGTCGGAGTCTTCGGCGAAATGCTGACCGCCGCTTTTGATATGAAAGCGATGCTCTGGCGAACTTCGCCCGCTTCAACCGAACTCGAACCTGTCGTTTTGGATTGGTTGCGAAAGATGATGAATTTGCCCGAAAATTTCAAAGGCATAATTTACGATACGGCTTCTGTTTCAACTTTGCACGCCATTGCGATGGCACGCGAGAAATTAAATTTAGACATCCGCAAAAAAGGAATGAGTGGGAGAACAGATTTACCGCTTTTGCGAATTTACTGCTCCGAACAAACTCATTCATCAATAGACAAAGCCGTTCTCTTACTTGGACTCGGAACGGATGCGATCGTAAAAATTCCAACCAATGAACGCTTTGAAATGGAAACGGAAAAACTCCGTGAAGCGATTAGCGATGATATTTCACGAGGGCACAAACCATTTTGCCTTGTCGCAACAATCGGCACGACTTCGACAACTTCGGTTGATGATGTTTCCACAATCGCCCACATTTGCGAACGCAACGATATTTTTCTCCACGTTGATATGGCTTATGCAGGTTCGGCAATGATCTTGCCCGAATTGCAATTTCATCTAAAAGGAATCGAAAAAGCCGATTCAATCGTAACGAATCCACACAAATGGTTTTTTACGCCGTTTGATCTGTCGGTTTTATATGTGAAGGATTTGAATTTATTAAAACAAACATTTTCGCTTGTAGCGGAATATCTAAAAGTTACCGAAGAAGTTACAAATCAAATGGATTACGGCATTCAACTTGGTCGCCGTTTTCGTTCATTAAAACTCTGGTTCGTGATGCGATATTTCGGGCAGGAAGGTTTGCAAAACCGAATCCGCGAACACATACGCCTCGCCAAACTTTTCGCTTCATGGGTTGAAGAATCAGAAGATTTTGAAATTATGTCGGAAACAACATTTGCGTTAGTTTGTTTCCGTGCGTGTCCAAAAGGTGTAGAAGATTTAGACGCTCTGAACGAAAAAATTATGAACGATATAAATGCTTCGGGCGAAGCATTTTTGTCGCATACGAAATTGAACGGGAAATTTACATTGCGGCTTTCGGTTGGAAGTATAAGAGTAGAAGAAAGACATTTGCAGAAAGTTTGGGATTTGTTGAATGCAAATGTAAATCAAGAAAGGATTATAAGTTTCTAAACATTCGGTATCCAATAGGAACGATTTCCATTGACGGTTTTTTTTAAGCCGAGTTGTGGTAATTGTGCTTCTTTTACGCCCAGATATGTAAAATGCGGCGTGTCGGAAAGGACGGTTTGAAACCAGCCGTGTTTGGCTAAGATTTGACGAACTTGCGGATTTTCATGTTCATTTACGTCTAAAGCAAGCATCGAAATATGTTGCGAAGTTCCGGGCGGTGCAACGGAATAGATAATTGATTTTGAGTTGTCTTTACTGAAAAACATTCCTTGTTTTTCTAATTTAAATATTTCCGGTATCTGTTGTTGGACGGGCAGAGACCGTATTCTTTCGGCATCCGTTTTCGGTAAACGTCCGTTTTTTGTCCAATAATCTAAGCCCGGATTAACACGGCTTTTCCAAAGGCTGACTGTTCCCGCATAGTCTCTTTTGGCGGCTTCTGATCCGCGTGGTGTGATTGAAAGACTCTGTTGTTTAGCTTCAGCAATCGCCTGCATCAATGAATCCATCGCCGGTTTTTGTAGTTCAACGGAAATTCCATTTATAGTTTCACGGCTTTTGGCAACGCCCGTTTGCCATGCAGATACTTCCGATTCATTGGAAAATACAACTTTACTTGGTGGGATTGCACCGTTTTTGGCGACAAACATCGCACCATATTCTTTAAACATTTT
>JBGTHN010000257.1:0-2271 GCA_041746235.1 Pyrinomonadaceae bacterium
AGATCTGATATTTTGAATTTTGAATTTTGAATTTTGAATTTTGAATTTTGAACCCTTTAATGCTTGCTTTAGTTTTAGGCGTGTGTCAAAATCACGAATTACAAAAAAAATTATCAAACAAAACGATTTAAGTTAAGGAGAGTTAGAAAAAGTTAATGGCTGAAAACGAAACACAAGAAACTACAGAAGAAGTAACAGAAGCGGTTGAAACTCAAACACCTGCTACCGATAAAGGATCTGACGATACACCGGCGGCAACCGAAGAAGTAAAGGCGGAAGAAGCCCCGGCAGAAGTTGAAGAAGAAGAAGAGGACGAAGAAATTTCGTATCACGCAGTTGAGAAAGAGGGCGAAATTACGGCGATATGGGAAATGCAAGGACGCAAACATATTCGCACAATTAGTCCTCGTTCAACTGAAGGATTGAAAATTTTGAATCTCTTCACATCCGAAATTCACGAAACTGACAGTCCTTCATTAGCACAAGCAAAAGAAGAAGCGTCAGCGTAATTATCGCAATAAAAATATTAAAAGTGGAAAATGCAGAATAATTTATTTTGCATTTTCCACTTTTGTATTTAAACGTCCTGTCTTTCGACTCCTTCGATCTCTAAAACAAGCTCATCGCCATAACATTTCGCCGGTGTTTGAAAACCTACGCAAAATTCGCCTTCCAATATTTTCTCGGCAATTCTCAACGCCGTCAGCATCGTAAATTTATAACCTTCAGGACCTTGTTGCCGTGATTCTACAGAATTTCCTTTTGCATCCGTAGCTTTTCCCCATAGATAAGTTTTTCCCGATTCTCGTTCTTCTTCATCCGGTCCGCCTTCAGGAATCTGGCTTTGCAGAATACTTTGAAAAGGCGTTAAAGCAAGTAACCAACCGACGTAACGGCTCATTTTTAATAAAGTAATTTGCTTTTCGGGAATTACGGTGAAAACTTTTATATTCGGAATTTCAGTTGAATAAAAAGCGGTTGAAACATCTCCCCACGGAATCGTTACACCTGTTTTTTGAACCTCGCCAAAATCAATTTCCTTTGTTTCGTAAGCCGCCGGAACATTAACGATCTCGCCGTTTTTGCGAATCGCTCCACCGTTACCAATGTTCATCGTCATCGTTGTTTGCGTGCCGTGCGAAATTCTTCCTAATCCGTAAAATGCTAATTCGAGGTCAATCGCTTCAGGCATACGTTCTTTCAAATGTTTTGCTAAACAGTCCGACGGCACAACATCAAATCCAACGCCCGGCATTATCATTATTCCCGCTTTTTTCGCTTCTGCATCCCTAGCTGCCATCGCTTCAAAAACCGAAATTTCGCCCGTTATATCTAGATAATGTTTTCCCATACGCAGACAGGCTTCAACCATCTGGTGTGATGTTAGCGAAAAAGGTCCGGCACAATGAATAACAAAATCAACTTCCTTGAGCGTATATTCAAGCGATGTTTTATCTTCCAAAGCAAAAGTCCGACAGATCAAACCCAACTCTTTGGCAAGCGGTTCGACCTTTTTCTGACTTCGCCCTCCAAGAATCGGTCTCATTCCACGCTCAACAGTTTCCCGTGCGATCAATTCGCCCGTATATCCGTTCGCTCCGTATATTAAAAATTTGTTTGACATAGTTTTTTAAGAGATGAGGGATAAAGGATGAAGGATGAAAATGATTCTCTTACTTTTCATCCCTCACAATTCATCCTTCATCCTTTATTTTAACGACTCGCCCGACTTGTCCATCTGTTAGGCGAACTTTTATGCCGTGTGGATGAAAATTGGAATTTGTCAGCAAATCTTTGACGATTCCGTTTGTTTCTTTGCCTGTACGTTGATCCTGTTTTAGGACAATTGCAACTTTTAATCCGGCTTTTATGTTTTTTCGTTCACGATTCGGCATAATTTTCTAAAATAGATTTAATCCTAGTTTTTGCGTTTTAAATAATTTGTCCAAAAATATCTCTCTCGGAATTTCTTTTGCACCCAAAACTTCAAAATGCGGTGTCATAACTTGTGTGTCGAGCCAAGTTGAACCGCGTGATTGCAAATGTTCGATCAAAAAAAGAAGTGCGAGTTTTGAAGCGTTTGAATTTTTATAAAACATACTTTCACCGCAGAAAACTCCATTCGCGTCAACGCCGTAAAGTCCACCGATAAGTTTTTTATTTTCGTCCCAAACCTCGACGCTGTGAGCATCTCCGAGTCTGTTCAATTCCGTGTAACTCTCTATGAATTCTTGAGTTATCCAAGTTCCCGCTTCGTGTGAACGCTTTGTC
>JBGTHN010000258.1:0-1669 GCA_041746235.1 Pyrinomonadaceae bacterium
GAAGAAGATGTTACAAGTTATCACGAATTTTACGCAAATCTACAACTTCGATTTCATCAAATGAGATTTTCCCATTTTTCGGCAAGGCATTATCCGCATAAACTTTCCATTTAATTACCCATTTTGCTTCTTTCATTTCGGCAAAATCTTCTTTCAAGGCAATTTTCCAACTCATCGTCATATTTCGCAAAAGCGGGAAGTTCGCCCTAAAAGTTTCATCGGCATATTCCTGATTAAGATTTGTTAAGCGTTGACGATAATATTTTCCGCCGTCTTTGATGCTTCGTTTATTTTCGATATTAACAAGTAATTGAACGGGAACATCCACAAAACACGCAACATATCTTGCAAAAGCCGAGCCGAGATTTTTTGCTTGAATTATCAAATTTTGTTCATTCGGTTTTAACTCAATCAAAAATCTGATGACAACAACGGGCATCTGTTCGCGGAAGATCTCATCACGAATTTCGGAATCTTCCATCGGAACGCTTTGAAAATTAAAACGCTTGTAATAACGATGAGTATTTGCCTGATGTGCGGTGTTGCTTTGCGGAATTTCAACAATGTAAACAACATCATTTTCTCCCGAATCCAATTGCACGGAATGAATTACGATCCCATCAATTCGCGGGCGTATGCTGTTAATAATTTGTTCAATCCATTCTCTCGGAAATTCAGTGCGGTTCACAGGAACTATTTTTTCAGGCAAATGGCGTTTGTCTGTTTCGGAAAATTCTCGTATGCCGTAAATCAACAAACCGCCCGCAGAATTTGCCATTGCCGAAACATCTTTTGTTATTTCCTTTTTCTGGTAATCACTTTTACCGAGTGCTTCGCCGGATTTATATTCGAGCGTTAAAGATTCCTCAATTTCGCTCGTTATAAAATTTCTAATTTTGCTTTCTGTCCAAGATTTCGGCATATAAGACATCCAATAATATAATTGATAAATAATAATTGATAGATGAAAAAAAATTATCCATTATCAGTTATTTTGTTGTTTCTTCAGCAAACAAATCTAACTTTTTTAAATAGTTTACAACCGTCGCAACAAATGTCGAATGCGACCAAGTGAGCGGCGAAACGGAAATGGGCGAACCGTCAATCGGATGAACTTGTTCGGCTAAAACTCCCGATGGAAGTGCGTTTTTCGCCGTCCATTCAAGGATCTCAATCACGCCTTTTAAGTCGGACTTTTTCTTCGCCACGGTAATTCGATAATCTGCCAACCAAAGTGTGCAGATAAACCAGGCGTTTCCCGTAAATTCATCGGAAACACGCATATAAGAATCATCATTAAATCTCGCAATGCCGCCGATTCTGCCTTTTACCCAAAGCTCTTTTTCGATAGCTTTCATCGTGTTTTCAACCAATTCATCATCAACATCAAATGCTCCAAAATAGAACAATGCAAACATCGAAGCATCAATTGTTATGTCCGCTTCAAAATTCTCGTCATCATTAGAATTCAAAGCTCTCAAAAAACGCTCG
The DNA here is from genome assembly GCA_041746235.1 of Pyrinomonadaceae bacterium. GTDB lineage: Bacteria > Acidobacteriota > Blastocatellia > Pyrinomonadales > Pyrinomonadaceae > Aridibacter. Next base: position 1,492 of record JBGTHN010000258.1, read on the forward strand.
TGTCCTTTGCTGTAAAGATGTTCACGCATCGCTTCGACAATTTCGTTCGCCGTAGTTTCATATTTTTCGGCACGGTTCGTTTCGCCAAACATCTGTGCAAAATTCGCCGCCGCACGAAGTCCGCCGACAACGGTTGAACAAGTATATGTATGAATTCCTCGTCTATCTTCCCAAAGAT
>JBGTHN010000259.1:0-7515 GCA_041746235.1 Pyrinomonadaceae bacterium
GCACGGCGACTCGTTCCAATGTCTTGCCAAGATGTCCTTTTTGCCCGCCGCGCCGCTTCTTCTTTTTAGAAAACGCCGGCTTCGGCTGCGGTTTGTCAAACCCGTCGCTCGACGGCGGACGATGAGAATTCTGCGAATTCACAATCAACCGCGCCTTTAGCTCGTCAATCTCAGCCTGCATCTTCTCGATGACGGCTAACAAGTGGCGAATCAGGCTCTGACATTCTTCAATTGTGTCGGGTAACTTTACTTCCACTTTGTTATCATATATCTAATCGGCTAAAATATCCTTTTTGACCTAATCAGTTACGATTAAACAAAGATAAAATTCCACAAAAAAATTTAGTATTTTAAATACTTTGTCATTATTCGACTATTTTATTCAGAAAATTTATATGCAGATACGGAAGAAACCCGCATAAACAATTGATATTTGATAATAAATAAGTAGAGCAATTTTTAAATTGTCTGGTGTTTTGAGTTCAAATGCGGAACGCACTTTGCTGTCCGCCGCGCTTCACTGGCGGACACACGCTCTTTGCGTGAACTCAGAACTTTTGCAAAACACCGGATAATTTAAAAATTGCTCTAATAAGTACACTGTAAAATCAAAGAACAAGGTTAACAATTATTGAAACGACTTCGTGTCGCACTCCCGGCTGTATGCCTATTTCGGGCGATTGGATTTATTTGTTTGCGAAATCACGAGTTCATCCATTTTTTCAAATCCGATTTAATTGTGGTCAGCGATATTTCGTTTTTATGATTGACCAGACTAAGATTAACACCACTAAAAGCATCTAGTATTATAAGTATGCAAAAAAACAATATGAAACTTTCAAAACTGGTTGTAGTTCTCTTTGTGCTTCCCATAATCTTTTTGTTTTCAACATTTACGCTCTTTGCTTTTCAGGTGGCGAGTGTTGCTAAAGACAATTCGCTGAAAACTTTGGATCTCAATGATCTTGATAAATGGGAAGGCATTTCCGGTAGCGGCGTGATTTCCAATGATGGGAAATGGCTAATTTATTCTGTCAGTAATAATGACCGCAAAAGTGAAGGACGGCTGCATAATTTAACTAATGACAAAGTAAAAACGATGGAAGAAGCCGGAGTTTTTAGGTTTTCGAACGACAATAAATGGTTAGGTTTTATGGTTGCTCCCGACCGTAAGACGCAAGATAAACTTCGGGAAGAAAAAAAGCCGATTGTCAGAAAATTCGGATTATTGAATTTAGCGACTGATGAAACCGTTTATATCAATGATGCTGATTATTTTGATTTTAGCGGCGACGGCAAGTTTGTCGTCATCAAAAAACCTATTCCCGAAAAATCCGAAGCGAAAACAGTAAACATAATTATTCGTGATTTGACGAAAAATAAAGATCGCGTTTTTGGTAACGTCAAAGATTTTGCATGGAGTGAAAATGGAATGTTGTTGGCTTTTACCACTGAAACAACCGACAAAATCGGAAATTCCGTGATGTTGTTTGACAGCAGAACGCAAACGACGCAAATTTTGGATACGAAAGAAGCAGCGTATTCGGATTTGGGTTGGCGAAGAAAAAGCGAAGACCTAGTGGTGCTTCGTTCGACGGAAGATAAAGCGTTTAGCGAAGACAATCGTGAAATATTAGTTTGGCGTGGACTTGCAAATGCAAATGCCGTTTCACAAAGTTTCAATCCTACCAACGTCACTAATTTTCCGAAAGATTTGAAGATTCCCGAAAAGAATTTTTTGCGTTGGTCATTGGACGGAAAGTCTTTATTTTTTTCCATAGACGAGCGAAAAAAACAGGAAGGTAAAAAGGACGAAAAAGCGAGCAAAGATGAAAAGGAATCTAAAGAAAAAGACAAAAAACTTCCCGAAATTCCGGGTCTTGAAATTTGGAACGCCGGCGATGTAGAAACGATACCCGAGCAAAAATTAAAAACGAGAAAAGATCCTTACACGTCAGTTTGGCACACCGAATCAAACAAATTTGTGCGACTTGAAGACGGTTCGGCAACACTCAGTTTTCAAAACAATTCGCCGATTCTCGTGGCAACTAACGATAAGCCATACGACTTTGACAAAATGTTTGGCAGACCAAGCTACGATGTTTATTCGGTTGATACAAATAGCGGTGTCAAAAAGAAAATTTTAACCGATAATCCGGCAAATCTATTCAATTCGGTTAGTCCGGGCGGGAAATATTTTGTTTATTTGCGAGATAATAATTATCATCTATACGATTTCGCAACGGCGAAAGATATAAATTTGACCAAAAATATTGATGATTCTTTTGTTGATCTTGACGACGATCATCCTGTTCGGCAAAAAAATCCTTATAGTTTTGTTGGCTGGGACGAAAAAGCAACGTATTTTATCGTTCATTCAAAATTTGATATTTGGAAATTTGATGCGGCAAACGGCAAAGGAACTCGTGTGTCCAATGGAAAAGCCACAAATACCCAATATCGCTTTGAAAGAATTGATTTCCGCCAACCGCATATTGATTTGAATTTGCCATATCTGTTGCGTCGTTTTGAAACTGAAACGAAAAAAATGGGCTATTCATATGTTGAAAACGGCAAAACGAGAGAACTAACGTGGGGCGAATCGGCAACTTCGGGAACAATAAAAGCGAAAAATGCCGAAACAATTGCGTTAAAAATTGAAAGTTATAACGATTCTCCCGATTATTTTGTTTTACCAGCGGCGAGTTCTATGCCGAAACAAGTTTCAAAAATCAATCCGTTTGAGAAGGATTATAAGCTCGGAAAAGCCGAGGTTGTCCAATTTACCAACGCCAAAGGTCAAAAACTCCAAGGCAGTTTGTATTATCCTGACGATTACGATCCCGCCAAAAAACATCCGATGATTACCTATATCTACGAACTTCTTTCAGATGGATTTTATAGATATACAACGCCTTCAAACACCAATTATTACAATCGCCGAGTCTTCACAAGCCAGGGATATTTTTTCTTTATGCCTGATATTGTTTTTGAACCGGGCGATCCGGGTGTTTCGTCCGTTAAGACTTTGGAAATTGCGGTCAAAGCCGTTGTTGATAAAGGGCTTGTGGACGAAAAACGAGTTGGATTGGTCGGACACTCGTGGGGCGGTTATCAAGCCGCATACGCCGTCACGAGAACAAATATTTTCGCGGCTTCGGTTGCCGGTGCAGGAATTTCAAATCTTTTGACGATGTATGGAACGCTGACTCCGGCATTTGGCAGCACGTTTGAAAGCAAGCATTTCGAGGTTGGGCAAGAGCGAATGATTGTGCCGCCTTGGAAGGATATTGAGGGCTATTTACGCAATTCGGCAATTCCAAATATCTCGAAAATGCAAACTCCTTTGCTGATGGAAGCGGGCGATGCCGATAAAAACGTCAATTGGGGACAGGCTTTGGAAATGTATAACGCCGCCCGACGCGAGAAAAAACCGATGGTTTTATTGGTTTACGCCAACGAAGGTCACGGTTTGCGAGAACCTAAAAATCAGATTGATTATCAAAAACGAATCTTGGAATGGTTTGGACATTATCTGAAAAATGAACCTGCAAAAAAATGGATTAAAGATAATATTCCTTACTCCGATCAGCAAAAATTGTTGAAGGATCGAGAGCTTGAATAATTTGTAAATTGGATTAACGCAGAAGCGCGAATGTGAAAGGACGTGTTACAAGATTAGTATTGGACACGCTTCTTTACATTCGCGTTTCTGCATTTTATTCAAGTTTTAGAAAAAATATTTTTTCTTCATATGAGTAAATTGAAAATTCGTTATTTTTGGACTACCCCGCAGCAAGCTGACGGGGCATTCGCCCAAAAATTAGTCGGTCAAAGCACCGACTATCACCAATTTTCTAAGAGCAAGAACTAACGCCCTTTCAGGGCTAATAAGGAAACCCACGCTGCAAGCAGACGGGGAATTCTTTTAGATTAAAACAAGAAGATGTCCAATTGCGGGCTTCGCAAACGATTGATTTAGATTTACCGCTTGAAGTAAGCGGAGCAACGGGAACGGTTGAGGTAAGATCGGGTGCGGATGCGCCGATTGTTGATACTAGCAATCCCGAAAAAAATTACAATATTTCCGGCGAATTTATTACCCAGTTGCCGCTCAATTCGCGTCAATCTTGGGAAGCACTTTGGACGATGGTTCCGGGTGTAGGGAATTTTCCTGATGGTGCAAACTATGATCCGATTGTAAATGGTGCAGGAAGTTTGAATACCGGAACCTCAAGTGGGCAAGGCGTTATCGCTACCGTTTCAAATTCTTATACTTTGAACGGATTCAACATCGGAAATTCATTTACCAATCAAGGTTGGCGAACACAATTCAGCACGGAAGCAATTCAAGACGTAGTGGTGAAAACTGCCGGAGCAGATGCTTCAACCCCGCTTGCACAGGGCGGTGCGGTCAATGTTGTAACCAAATCGGGCGGTAATCAATTTCACGGATCAGCAGGAATATTTTTGCAGCCGAAAAATTTTAATTGGACTAATATTCCGAACGGAACGTCTTCAACCTTGACGCTCTATCAACCTGATTTATCATTTGGCGGACCAGTAATGTTTCCGCATTTCGGCGAAGGCACACCAGCCTTATGGAAAGGAAAAGACAAATTATGGTTTTTTGCGACTTACCGAAATGTTGTTACCGATGAAGGCGTTGCCCGTTCAGCGGCGGTGCTTGCCAGATTTGCACAATACGGATTTCCCGTGCCGAATTATGACAAACTAGAACGTAGCCAAAGAATTACCGGCAAAATTTCTTATCAATGAATGACAAGAATTCTTTTGTTTTCAACTATTTGAACGATAAGGGTACTATTTTCAATTCTGATAGCAATGCCGCCAGCACTTTAGAATCCACGATTGATATTAATGAGGGAGGTCCAACCTATCAATTCGCTTGGACAGGTAATTTAGCTTCAAACTTTTTGTGGACGGCTCAATACGGAAAAAGATCAGTTAACAATGATATTAAAGTGAAAGGTGGAGATAATCCTTCTCGGGTGCTTTGGGAGAGTTCAATAATTTCGGGGGGAAACAGATTTGGTTCGGGAAATATTCTTCTTTACTATGACACCCGAACAGGAAATGCCGCCGCCTCAATTGGAAGACGACCGCACGAAGAATTCACGTCTGACGTTACTTGGGTTAAAAGATTGTTTGGCGACCACACTGTTCAAGGAGGTGTGCTAATCCGACCGGCAACTGATTTTACCAGCCGAACAACGGTTCCAAGTTCAGGCACAACTGTCATTGACGAACTTTTGGTTGGAACTACCAGAGTTCCGTTTAGAAAGTTTACGTGGGATTCATCGCAGTTTTCAGAAAGTACGCGGTCAACCGATCAACGCGGCTTTTATGTGCAAGACAAATGGCAAATTCATCCGCGTTTAACCATTAATTTCGGTTCGCGTTTTGATAATCAACGCTCGTTTGATATTTTGGATCGAAATCTTTTCAATGCTTGGACTTTCAATCCTCGTCTCGGCTTTGCGTTTTCATTTAATAAAGAAAGCCGCGATGTGATCCGCGGGTCGTTTGGCAGATACAGCGACATTATTCGGCACTTATTTCTTCCTTTGTCGGATCGCCACGCGGAGTTCAATTATCGTTTAGATACAGATTTTAGATCTAACGAGTGTAAGAGCAAAATGGTGTGGCAGGGTTATAATAATCTTGCTGCACCGCTCAATATTCAAAATAATTTCAATGATGAAAACTGCGATTTTTACATACTATCTATTGCAAGATTAGACTTCGCGTTTTAGGCGATAAGAGAAACCGAAGGTATTCAAATTGGCAAATTAAAATTGTCAAAACAGGAATTAAAAAGAGGTTAAGTTTTATATGAAACGGCTTGTTATTAAGGCTTTAAGTCTATTAATTTTACTATTCCCTATTAGTATCATTGCACAAACGGCTAAAACCGTAACGATTAAAGGAGTTCTTAAAAAATTCGCCAATCAGGTGATAGTCGAGGATATGTCAGAAATGCAATATCTTCTCCCGCCAAATGCCGAAAGGATTATAATTCCAAATGCTGACGGCAAATTTCAAATTACTTTTAAAGTAACCAATCCGAATTATTTTCGACTGGGAAGGAACATTTTATACCTTTCATCCGGCGATAATTTAACTGTCAGCCTAGATAATGATAAACCGCAAACCGCTGAGTTCAAAGGAAAAGGAAGTCAGGCAAATATGTTTTTGCGGAACACGCCTTTTCCAAAAGGCGGTTCGTATCTGGAATCAGGCAAAAACGTCAAACTTACTGCCAAAGAAACGGTTGATATTATTTTGGAAATCGCCCGTCTGAGAGAAAAGGAATTAAACCAATTAACGGGCGTAACGGCAGAATTTAAAAGACTCGAAACCGCCCGAATTCAAGCAGACACAATTAACAGTCTTCGTAGCGGACGAATCTATAAACCCAAACTCGCTGGCGATGCTCTGAAAATTTATGACGATGAATATCAAAAATTGTCCGAAGAAACAACGAAAAAATATCAAAATAACTTTGTAGATGCTTCTTTAATGAAACTGGTCGTTTACCGCGATATTGTCAATAATTTGCTTAAATATTCCACAAAGCAAGCCGACATAAACAAAATAACTGACTGGCAAACCGCAACTTCTTTGGTCAGTTCGATGAGTAAGTTGAGCGACAAAGCGGAACTCAAAAAATTTGATCCCAAGATTTCCTCAATCAACACTATTCAATATCGAAATGCCGTTAACCGAATGTTGGAAGAACTTTTAAAATTAGGCAAAGGCGATGCTGCGATAGATTTTACCGCTGTTGATGTCAATGGAAATTCGGTTAATCTGGCAAGTTTGCAAGGAAAAGTAATCTATATTGATTTGTGGGCAACTTGGTGCGGACCTTGCATCTATGAAATGCCTTTTTTTGAAAAGCTGAAAGCAAAATATAAAAGTAATGAAAATATTGCTTTTGTTTCACTTTCGATAGACGACGAAACGGATCTCTGGAAAAGGGATGTCAATAAACGAAAAGCCGAGGGATTCCAATGGCTGATTAACCGTAATAGTTTGCTTGATTATAATGTAACCGGAGTTCCGCGAACCATCATTATCGATAAATCATTTAAGATTGCTAATCTAAATGCACCTGTTCCTTCAGCTACGGATACAGAAAAGATTATTGACGCACTTTTGCAATAAATCTCAATTTTTATTTATAGGGGTTGACAGATTCTAAATCAGTTCACAAAAATACAAAGGTGGCAGAATAAATTCTATCTTGTCACCTTTTTTGATTCGATTCTAATTTTTCTGACTAATGAACCATTCCAACTACTGTTCTTTCAATAACTTCTACTGTTATTGATAAAAAATATTTTCTTTTAAGGAACGTGCAAAAAATAACTTGTTACGCTATCGATTATGTTTTGTTCTTTGGCGGTGAAACCGCGTTTTAAGAAAATAGCCGGAGGTGAAACGTCTGGAACAATTGAACCCGAATTTCGTGCGTTGAAGACGCACACA
>JBGTHN010000260.1:0-6093 GCA_041746235.1 Pyrinomonadaceae bacterium
GTATTAATTCATTGGGTTTTTGAACTGATTTGTCTTTTTCGGCTTTTAATGTTGCGGTTAAAATATTTTTTTCCAAAACTATCTTCCAACTATTAGCATCTTTCGGATTTAATTTTGCGGCGAATTCAAATTGTTTTTCAGCATCGGCTTGCTTACCATTTTCGTCCAACAAAATTGCATAATGAGTTCGTGCATAAATTGAATGTGGAAAAATTTCGACGGCTTCTGACAGAGTTTTTTTAGCGGCTTCTTTGTCGCCTGCCATAATCTGACTTTTGGCAAGATAAAAATATGTGAGAGAAACATTTGCTCCGTTTTCAATAGCTTTGCGAAACATTGGGGCGGCTTCTTTATATTGTTCTGAATAATATAATTTTCCGGCGTTGGAAAGATATGCAGAACCATTTTCGCGGTCAAAAAAGACGGCTCTTTTGTAATAAGTTTCGGCAATTTCCATATCTTTTTCCTGCTCGGCGAAATATACATTGAAGACACTTATAGAATGAGTCAGAAAATTTGTTACGGATAAAAGTAGAATAATTGATAAACCTGCAAATATCGGTTTTTGCCATTTTTGAATGTCGAAAGTAAAGTTTTCTTTTGGAGTTTCGTCAGAGAGTTTTATTTTGTTCAATTCATAAACCATTAATGCCAAAACTAGAATAAACATAATTCCGTTTTGAACTGCTCGGAAAGAAAAAGAACTTAACATTGAACTTACGAAAAATCCGATTACTCCGGCAAAACTTCCCCAAAACATTGGTGATAGACGCTTTCTGTGTTTAATAAATATGCGTGAAATTCGGTAAAACAAAACTACAAAAATACTTGAGAATATGAGAAATCCAATGATTCCAAGTTCGGCGATGATTTGTAAGAATTCATTATGCGATCTTTCGACATAATAATCTTCAGCCATTGAATTTAGAGGGTCATCAGGATTTAACTTTGCAAAATTTCGACGTGAGTTGTTGACTTCCTGACCAAAATTGTCTGCACCAACGCCGACAAGCCAATTCTCACGTATCATTTGAAGGCTGACTTTCCATGTAAAGACTCTGAACATAGAAGAATCACGACTTTTATCGGCATCTCCCGTAAAGTGTTTTACCGTTGAACTTATTTCAGATGAATATGTGTAATAAAGTTGAGTTCCGACAGTTATTGCCAACCAAATTCCAGCTAAAGCCAAAACTTTTCGGCGATATCTTGGATGTGAAAAGAAAAATACTGCAACAAAAAACACTGCAAAACTAAATATTCCGGCGAGAAATGCTCCTTTGCTGAGAGAGAACATAGGCATCAACCACGCACAAACTCCGGCAACAAAAGTTATATTTTTTATCAGCGGTTTCTTTGTATAAAAAGCAAAAGCCCACAAAACCGGAGCGGTTATCAAAATCAACTCGGCGAATTTAGCATACCGAACTCTAAGCGGACCTTGCGAAATAGAAAAATCACTTATCAACATATAATCAGATAAGATCAATATGAAAAGAAAAATTGCAGCACCAACCAATATATATCGGATGAGAATTGTGTTTTTTGCTTGTTGCAAGTATTTGAAAGTTATAACAAATATTAGTAAATAATTTATCCAAACAAATGTATGATGAGCAACCGAACGTGGCGAACTTGCCCAAAAATAAGAAATTCCGCTCCAAATTATGAATATGGAAAACGGAATAGCTAAATAAAGTAATAACTTGTTGTCTTTTGAGTAAATTTTGTTTCTTGATGATTTCACAAGTAAGACAATAGAAACAATAAACAAAAACAAAGATGATAACAATTCAACCTTCCAGGGATGTCCCGTTAAAGTTGCCGGACGCGGTAGATCGAACAAAGGAAACAATAGAATTGTTACGACAATTATTGCTAAACATATCTCAAATTTGTTGTCGGATAAAATCTTAGTTTTCATATCAGGAAATTTTGAAAAGCAATTTGATGAAATTTTTATGTAGTCTGCCAAGCAAATGAGTTGAGGAGAATTTAGGTAAGTTTAAAGAGAACTATCAACAGTGTGGATTTGTTCATAAATCTAAGAAAAAAGAGGCAGTATAAATACCGCCTCTTTTTGTCAAATTAAGTTTTGATGTGTATTAGTTGCTTAAAGCACTACCACCGGTTTGACCAAGAACACCAGCTGCTGCTGCTACTGTAATTCCGGCTGCTGCCGGACCTGCATACATAACGCCTTCGGTTAAGATAGCAAAGTCACGAGTTCCGGTTTGTGTAATACCACCGGATGTAACAGGTGCAGCCATTCCACCAAATTGAGCCGGGGTTCCAGCACCAGAGGCAACTACGATACCTGTAAAGTCATAACCACTTTTTTGACCACTTGAAAGAACGCTGTCAATTAAGTTAGCTGTTCCAAGATCAGTAAATGCTTGACCATCTGCTGATGTGTTACCAGCGTAGTTTCCGCCACCTGCAGTAGCTTGATAAGTCATTTGAGCACCGTGATATGTGCGAAGCGAAGAAATAGCCGAGCCTTCATTAGCAGAACGACGTGCAGCCAACAAGTTAGGAATAGCAATAGCGGCGATAATACCGATAATAACTACAACGATTAACAATTCTATTAACGAGAAACCTTTTTGATTCTTTTTCATTTTATTTTTACAATCTCCAAATTTTATTTATTAACTAATTTTTTCCTGAAATGTTCAGGTTCGGTTGGTATTAATACAAGACTCGTGCCAAAAGTGAGTTTGACCATTGTTGGAGAACTAAGTTCTGCAAATAAAGAAGGTTAAAGCTAAAGTGATATAATTCTTCAGAAAGATATAACTAACATTTAGCCCTAAAATAACAGTTTTTTGTAATGAGGCAGTGACAGAAATTGTCAGAAATGGAAGATTTTACAATATTTCAGCAAGTATTTAACTCAAAGATAGTCCAAAAACTACAAATCAATATCTATCTTCTTATTAGCATGTCCGTTTGTGCGGGATATTTTATTGATATTTGCACTTTCTTCAATTTGGGTTACGGCTTTTGAGAGTATATCTTTCAAACGCTCAAGTCTTTCGGATGTGTTTCGCATTTTGAGCATTTCGTATTTTAATTCTGTATCAAGATTAAATGCGGCGGAAACAAGAAATGATAATTGTTCGGGCGGTGCTTGCGGTATATCCGGGAATTCGCTGGATTGCCCGCTTAATTTATGTGCCGCTTTTGCCACTCGTCTGAAAAGTCCGAAAACTTCATCCGCTAAAGGATTTAATATCGCATCATCTTCCGGTTCGTCTTCAAAAAACTCTACATCACCGATCAAGTATGGTTCTCCGGCTTCAACATAATCAATTAAATGGTAACGAATTAAGCCGACAGTTAAAATGTTTGAGCGTCCATCATCTAAAGTTTGCGATTCGCGTATTTCCGCAACACATCCGATCGTTCCCGGTTCGGGTTTTTCGATAAATTCGTCAAGCGGCTCATATAGTGATATACCGAACATATTTTTATCCAAGGCAATATCACTCAGCATTTTTTGATAACGGTCTTCAAATATATGCAACGGAAGCAATTCGTGCGGCAATAATATCAGCGGCAGAGGGAAAATTGGCAAATTTTTGATGCCTAATACTTTTTCGGATTCTTCACTCATTTTTTATAAGTTAAGAGTAGAGAGTAGCGAGTAGAGAGTCAAGGCAGAAGACCTTCAAGGACTTTATCAGAAGCCGAATTCCTCATAATTGTCATTAAAATGGCTTCCTGTAAGGCTTCGACAGCTTATTGCACGGACAAAATACTTTATTGCAAGGCTTGAATGGCTTCCTGTATGAAGAATTTCCTTTATTGCAAGGCGTGAATGGCTTATTGCAAGCTCTTGCAGGAAGCCATTCACGCCTTACAGGAAGCCATTCACGCCTTGCAATAAGCTGTTGAAGCCGTGCAGGAAGCTATTCAAGCCTTGCAGAAACCCATTTAATTCATATTATCTACTGTTTTTAATGCGATGAAATCGGCGATTTTTTCTGGTGATTCGTTTTCTAAAACCATTCGTTTCGCACCGACGACTGCATCGGCAATGTCATCCATACGGGTTTTATAGCGATTATCTCTGAGGATCAAATCTTCGATAACTCTGCGTTCTAATTTTTCTCTTGAAATATCTTCGTCAACATCCGCCGCAACTGAATATTCGATCGGAACGGAATGATTTTTTATCATAATGTGCAGAGCATTCGTCATCTCTTTTGCCTTTCGGCGAATTTTGTCCAGTTCGAGGTTTGAATTCGGAAAACCGAGATGTCCTTGAAGTTTTATTTCGATGATCGGTTGCGGTTTATTTGAGGTTTCGTCGTGAATATCAACTTCATTTTCGACCAACTGCAAAACGCCTGTTGTAATATCTTTTGTATCAGCAAATCCATCAACATCAAATTTCAGACGCTTAAAAGGTCTTTGCGTATAATCTTGCAAATGCTTCGCGTTTATTTCTAAATTTTCATCAACTTCAACTAACCAACACCCGCGAACTTCGCGGAATTCGTCAATTTTTGTGATTTCGAGCGAACCCGGATTAAACGCCCAATTTTCGATTTCGTAACATTTATGCGTGTGTCCAAGACCGACGTAATTTGTCACGGATTTTAGCTTTTTCAAATTTTCGATTGATAAAGCGGGAATCGGATGCGTTTGATGTCCTTCAACGTCGGTGTGAAGAAGCAATATGTGAAATGCTCCATCTCTCTGATTTTGTTCGATTGATTCGGTGAGTTGTGGAATCGCTTTATTTGCCGATGCTCCATACCAATCCGAACCGAAGATTCTTGCATTGCCAATATCTAAAAATCCGCCTCGATTATCGTCCTCGTTCCATTTTTCGTAAATTATTTTGCCTTCCTTTATTTTTGGTTCAAGCAAATAGATCAAGTTCCAATTCGCCAGCGAACGCAACCAACTATATTCGTTATCATTGTGTTTCTGATCGTGATTTCCTTCGATTGAAACAACGGGAATTCCTTTATCCTTTAACAAACTCAAACCCGCAAAAGCATAATTCATCGTTTCCGGCGGAACATTTCTCTTATGAAAAAAATCACCACCCATAATTACAAAATCAACATTTTCGCCGATGGCGTATTTGTTTATTACATCAAACCACGCATCAAAAAAATCACGCGGCGATTCTTCCAAATGATAACGTGTGCAACCGAGATGCACGTCCGAGATATGTAAGAATTTCATAACTTTAATTATAACAAAAAGGCATTTGCCGCACATTGTTAAAAAAGAATTGCAGCAAACACCTTTTAACTTTTAAAGTTTATTAGAGCGTAGAAAATTAATATTTCTACTATTACTTCATAATTTCATCCAAAATATCCAGAACTTTCTTTCGCAAAAGTTTGTCATTCTTTTTTGTTGAAAAATCTTTGATCTTAGATAATTTTCCGAATTCCTTGATTTTTGACTGCACATTCCAGGGAATTTCCGCCGGTGTGCCGCCTTCGAGTGCGTTGATCGCTTCGATTAAAAATTTTACTTGATTGCTATCAACCTTTTTGCCCGTGTCTTCGGCTTTTTTCAGTTCGACAAAAATATCTCCGAAATAACTGCCCATCAACATTTGCCAACGATCTGTTTGGCTTGATTTTGTTTGCAGTTCCTTTAATGCTTTGGCAACGGTTTCTCGGCGTATTTCTTCATTTTCATCTGCTTTCAATTCCACAACAGGTTTTAATTCCGCCGAGTAATGTCTGACTCCTGATTGCAGCATTGTAATTACTGCCAAAAAATTATCGTTGTGTCTGGCACTCAAAACCGCAAGCGACATTCCCATCGCAAACGGCAGCATCTTTTGTTCGCTCTTTAATTCGTTTTCTTGTTTCGGTGTTGTAAACTGTGCCGCTGTATTAACGGTAAAAATACATACGATCAAAAGAGTTAACAATGCAATATTTTTCATTTTCATATTTTTTATTTAGTTAGGATCAAACGGATATTCAAATTCCTCGAAACCTTCGCCATTCCATTTATACATCTTGGCAACTACTCCACCATCACAAGTTTTTTTGCAATCAACGATAAAATTTATCAGTTTATCCGATCCGCTAAATTCAATTGCGAGCGGGA
>JBGTHN010000261.1:0-5919 GCA_041746235.1 Pyrinomonadaceae bacterium
TTTATTGCTCAACGATGAAGATTTACGTGTGGACGACGAACATTTACGAGTGAACGATGAATATTTATTGCTCAACGATGAAGATTTACTGCTCAACGATGAAGATTCACTGCTGAACGACGATGTTTCACTGCTAAACGACGAGGATTCACTGCTGAACGATAAAGATTTACGAGTAAACGATGAACATTTACGTGTGAACGATGAAGATTCACAAATATCTACTCAGATATTACGCGGTCAACTTCCGCATCCATTCTGCCCAAAAGCATAAACGCCATCATTTTGTAATCGGAAATAAATGACCAGAGCGGATATTGAAAAGTTGCGGGTTTGTTTTTCTCGATCACAAAATGCGAGAACCACGCGAACGCATAACCAACCACGAAACAAAGCGGAATATACAAATATGAACCGCTTTTTAAGAACCACACGAGCAAAACAATTCCAAGCGTCGTGCCGACAAAATGAAAATATCTAGTCATCGGTTGGCTATGTTCGAGAACATAATAATCCCAAAATTCATCGTAAGTTTTTATTCTTTCTTTTTTCATATTTATTCGGATTTTATGATTATTCGCCGATTGTTTCAATGCAAATAAAAAGTTTTAAGGTTTCCAAATGTATGCACCAATATCTGTCTTTTGCTTTTTGGGCGAATCATTTTTTTTCGCCGAAGTTCTGTCATTTTCAATTATTCTATCGAGTGCGGACAATCCTGCATTGATGCTTTTGATATTTACGCCAGCGTTGATCGCCGGACTTTTTGCCTGTAAATGTAGATCGTTTGACGAATCAATAAATAACGGATCAGTTGCCAAGGAATCGGAATCATTTTTTGAGAGCTTTTGCCATTCACTAAGGCTTTCAATGTCCAGTCCTTTCTGACGTTGAAGCGAACGAGTTCTAATAAAACCGACATTGCTACCGTTTGAATAATAAATATTGTTATTTGACTCCATAAAATCAAAAGGCGACTTGTTTCTACTTGAAGCTTGAGCTACAAATCCCATCGCAAAACTCTTTGCCCACGGGTTGTTTGCCGCAGTTTGTGTGTTTGAGAAAATATTATTAAAAATCAAAACTGACGTATCTTCGCCCCAAAAAACAATGGCGTAACTCGGATTATGAATTTTATCCGAACCATATTCACCTGTCATTGAAACGGAATTATTATAAACCAGAGTCTTTGAACTATTTTGACCGGCAACAAATATTCCGACAATAATATTCGGTGTCAGACCCGAGCCGATCACACCTGTGATGACATTGTTTTGAATTGTATTCGGAGCGTTTTTGTAACCGTAGATGTATATTCCCGCAACCGATTGCCGTTCGCCGCCGACAATTCCGCTGATAATATTTCGTGCGACAAGTGAATTGGAAACTGACCGATAACAATTAGCCGTGCAACTATTCGCCATACCTGCCATTTTTCCGCCACCTAAGAGAATTCCAACCTCGTCCTGTATATCACCGCTGACACCTTTCAGTCCTCCAATTAGATTTTCGGTGATGACTGCATTCGACTCATATTCCAATTGAATGCCAACCAATCTAACGCGTTCATCGCCCGTCGCCGTAAGATCATTTTTACTGATTATTGTCCCTGTATTTGGCATTTCTGGCGATTTGCCACCGGAGAAAATTCCGGTTCGAACATTGCGAAATTCACAATTTATTATGGCGTTATTGTTATTAGAAATTCCGCTTGAACCGGGATTATGTCCGCCCATCGCAATTCCGTAAGATGGAGTTGCTTTGCCGTAAATGTTAAGATTTTTGAGCGTATTATTGCTCGCATTATTGTAAATGCTTTTTGAATTCTGGTATAAATATTGTTCTGTTTGAAGGGCAATAATGGATCGCCCGCCCCAACCATAAATTGTAAGATTTCGGTTTTCGCCTGCGGAATTCGGATTGTCGCCGTCAATCGTCACATTGTCCGATCCATTTAGTGCAATTAGAGCGTTAAATCCTGTTTTTGATGAGATCGTCAAATTGTCTTTTAACGGACGAATCGAAAGTTTTGAATATTTCACAAAGGCGTTTTCAACACTATTTAAGATCGCCGATTCTTTTTCAATCGAATCAAAGCAAACTTCGACATTTATCTCGCCTGTGTGAATACCCTCATTAATTGCATTAAACGCTTCTGTTAGATTTGAGTATGCGATAGAACGATTCGGCACATCCGATTCGATTTCGATAGGTTTCAACTCGGTTGCCACATTGCAAACACCGATTCTGCTTGCATCAGATGTTTGTCCAAACAAACTGATGCTCAAAAAAATCATCAAGCAAACTTTCGCTACGAAACCCCACAAAACTCTTTCAATATATTTTGGTTTAATCCTCATTCTCATAATCCATTGAACGATAGAATATATGAAAACTTACAATAATTTAAGTTTTATGCTGCTTGTTCCAATTCGACCACAGGTTTTTCAGTTTTGAACACACGAATCTTCTCCGCCCAACCGAGTTTTTCAAATATGCGGATCGTGATCCAATTCATATCAAACTCATACCATTCCAAACCGTGACGTGCCGAAGTCGGTTGATGATGATGATTGTTGTGCCAGCCTTCGCCGAAGGTTAAAAGTGCGACAAACCAGTTGTTTGTTGAGTCATCCGTCGTTTCAAAACGCCTTTTTCCAAACATATGGGAAAGTGAATTTACAAACCATGTCGAATGCCAACCAAATATCACACGGACAACAACGCCCCACAAAACCGCTCCCCAACCGCCGATCGCAAATAATAAAATTGCCGAAAGAATAAGCGGAACATAGAAAAATCTTGCGATCAACACCTGTCCTTTGTCTTTTAATAGATCGGGAACGTATTTCTTAAACGTCGCTTCATCGTGATCTTGTGCCGTTCCTTTGAAGATCCACATTATATGAGCCCACCAAAAACCCGGACGTGTCGAATGCGGATCGCCTTCCATTTCCGTAAATTGATGATGAATCCGATGCGTCGCCACCCATTTATAAGGTTCATTCTGCAAAGCCATCGTCCCGAAGATCGTCAGAGTATATTCCAACCATTTCGGAGCTTTAAAACTTCCGTGAGTCAGCAAACGATGATAACCAAGCCCAACTCCGAGGCTTCCAACGATCCAATTCCCGACCAGCATAATCGCCAGATTCGTCCAGCTAAAATAAAAAATTGCGGGTATAAGTAAAATATGAAATGACGTAATAATAAATAAATCCCGCCAGTTAATCCGTTCACGGGATTGTGTAAATTCTTGTATGTTTTGCATTTATAATTTCAGAAATATTAAATTTCGAGGCAGTTTAAGAGTAACAGATTGGAATGAGAATTATCGTAATAGTTTTGTAAAAGTCGGAAGTCTTGCATCTCACTACTTCAAATGTAATTTTTTTTGAAATAGATCGCTTATGAACCCAATTAGGAAAATCAAACCTGTAGTAACAGCGAAACCCAATATAAATGCTACTGCAACAGACAAAACTAATTGAGTATCTGACAGATAAGTGCAGCCTGAGACTTCAGCAGTTGAACAATTTAACGATATTAAAAATTCATATATCGTTATATAACCAAAAGTTTCTAAAAATAAAAATAAAAATCCCAAAAGTGGAAGTGATAGCCAAACAGGAAATGCTTTCTCTAAGTTTTCTCTTTTGTAATAAACCAACAAAGCGGTAATTAAATAAGTTCCGAAAATGAAAATCATTCGCCAGAGAACAAGTTTTATATTGTTCTCTGCGTTTTGTGGATAAAGATAAATTACAATAAGTCCCAGAGTTAAATTCACACAAGAAAATATTGTTACGCAGATAGCTCCGATCTTTAATATATTTCTCGAAGAATACAAATATTTTGCCTTTTCGTTAATCATAATCTTTTGTTAAATCCGATTCTATTTAATTAGACACCATTTGCAGAACAAAGTTCCATTGTTACGCATCCATCGCAAATAATCCCGCAAATTTTGCTTCCGCAGTCGGCTCAATTTTCGCCAAAGCCATATTTTCTTCAACGTGTGTAACCGAACTCATCCCGACAAGTGCCGTCGTTACGTTCGGAGTCGAACGCACAAATTGCAGACTCGTGTTTGCATCGGTTTTTCCACCGAGAGTTTCTCTTAAATGCAAAGGCACGCCGCTTGAAAGTTTTCCTTGCAAAATTGAACCGCTGACCATAACCGAAACGCCCAAGTCTTTTGCCGCTTGAATTGTCGAAACAGCTTTTCCATTCGCCGATTGATTTGGCACGAGATACGCTTCCGGCATCGCTAAATTGTGCGGAAGTTGAATAAACTTAAAACCGTGTTCGTCGCCGCCGACTTGCTTTGCGATCTGCACAAATCTTTCAAGCGAATGATAACCATTTTCATTCGGCTGAACTCGAAATCCGTTCCAGGTCGCCACGCCGTAAAAATTTATCTTTCCATTTGTACGATTTTCTTCCAAACGCTCAAACGCCTTTGCAATTTTCGCTTCAAATGTCGGCTTGTCAACTCCGCCCGAAAGTTGTGATTCGGGATTGTGTATATAAAACAGATCAACACCTTCAATGCCCATATTTGCAAGCGATTGATCGATCTGCGACTGCAAATAATCCGGTGTCATACAATGACTTCCACCGACGAGATCATCAAATGTGGCGATTCCCTTCTTAACAAAGTTCTCTTCAAAATAACTCTGCACATCACCCGGAGGTTCATTATCAAACGGCAAATATCCGCCCTTTGTGGCAATAAATAATTCGTCGCGTTCGTTGTCCAATTCTTTCAACGCGGAACCGATATTCCGTTCGCTCCGCTGAAAACGGTAATTCGATGCCGTATCAATCACATTTCCGCCCGATTCGACATATTTCATGACCGCATTTTTATAATTTTCGTCCGTCGCCTCATCCCAATGTCCGAGATAAGTCCCGATGCCGATTGACGACAGCCATAAATCTTGTGCTTCACGATAATGCCCTTCGGCAAAATCGGTGAAATGTTGTTTAAATCTTTCTGTTCCTAGTTTCGTTGCAAATTTTGAGTTCATAATTTTAATTTTTGTCCACAGATGAACACAGATTTTAAGAATTATTTAACAGGGATGAAAAGGATTTACAGGGATTTTTATCTAAAATTTCAAATCTGAACGCTGAAATCTTAAATCTGAAATCTGAAATCTTCTAACCATCCCATTAATCCTCTTCATCCTTGTTAAAATTGTTTCTTATCCGTGTTTATCTGTGATTAATTTCTCTTCAATAATTCCTACAATTTCTTTCAATCCTTCCGCATCAACTTCGCTAAAATCATCAAGTTCGTCGCTGTCCACATCCAACACGCCGAAGACTTCGCCGTTGCCATCAAAGATCGGCAAAACTATCTCCGATTTCGATGCCGAACTGCAAACGATGTGTCCGGGAAATTCGTCAACATTCGGAACTATTACAGTTGATTGTGTCGTGTAGCAATGTCCGCAAACACCTTTGCCAAAATCAATCCGCGTGCAGGCTAAAGTTCCTTGAAACGGTCCGAGAACGAGTTGGTTTTCTTTTGTTAAATAAAATCCAACCCAAAAAAATCCGAACGCTTCCTTCAAAACTGCTGTTATATTCGCAAGGTTTGCGATCAGATCGGTTTCGTCTTCGACCAAGTATTTTATTTGCGGAGCGATTTCCGCATAGATAACTTTTCTGTCCTGTGTTTTTGTAAATTCGATTGTGTCTGCCATAAATTGATAATTAGTGTAATAGACATCTTTCCTTAATAAGCAACCAAGATATTTAACGCAAAGCCGCAAGGATGCCAGGACGCAAAGGTTTTTATTGTTTTTATGCCGATAAACCCTTTTGATTATATAAAAATTCTGATTGCCAACAATAACCAAGATAAATCTTTGCGACTTTGCCACTTGGCGACTTTGCGTTAAATATCTT
>JBGTHN010000262.1:0-6320 GCA_041746235.1 Pyrinomonadaceae bacterium
CGACCCTTGCGAACTAATTGATTAATCGTTGGCATAATTTCTTTCAAGTACCGCCAGCGTCCCGCTGGCTGTCCCGGCGGCATCTTGCCGCCGTGCATTAAAAACAACAGTAACCTCAAACCTGCCTCTTACCGTTCAAAACGGCAGTTAGCGCAAGCGATTACACGCAATCAAACTTAATTAATTTCGTCGGGAATAATTTATATTGCGTAGGTTTCTCTGATTCCCATTTCAACTTTTCTGTGGCGTGGCTTTATATAATAAAGGTAAGCAAACGCTCAATTTGGATTGTTTGCCCTAAACGCTGGAACGGTTTTTTTCAAAACCGCGACGTTTAGTTTTACGCCACAATAATTGTTGGCACGTTTGATGATCTGTCTCAAACGCCCTACGCTTTTCAAAAACAAACTCTCTGTTAAGATTATTCGTCTCAGACGTATTTGTCCGAAACTTCAGACTATACGAATTTGCCCAATCGATGTCAAGCGCGGTCTTTAAATTATGTGGTTTGTCTATTTAGGCGTGAGTTTTGGGTTTAAGCTGAAAAACAGCTTGGCGAATTCAAGACGACCAATTCCACGAGTTTCTTTCATTGTAAGCCTTTCAATTAATGAAGTTACCTGATCGAAATCAGAATCAATCAGAGGTTCAATAGCATTCCGAAATCCGAATCCAATTCTTGGATTTTCAACCGTGGAGCTAGAAGTTTCGGAAAGCGCAATTCCTAAATCCGGAGCAGAACTGTTCTTCAAGTTAAAATCATCGATTTGATTGATTGCCTGAAACGATCCTTCGAGCAAATTCATTGCCTGAATTCTGTCAAACTTTGCCGCTACAGCGGTAGCGCCAAATAGTATTTTCACCAGATTATTAGAAAAGTCTTCCTTTCTCAAATCTTTTTCAACTTCATTAAGCAAGTCGAAGGCGCGCTGATTAACAAGATCAAGTTGAAATTTCTCGAGCTTTTCAATATTTTTGCGCTCAAGCAATGACTGTGAGAGCGCAATTTTTACAACCGAACGCCGCAAAGTGTCTCTTATTTGAGGGACTATATCGCTCGCCTCGTCGGATCTGTTTTTGCTAATGAAATGCAAACCTGCACGATACTGTAGAAATGAGATCACGTCCAATTGCAAAATGTCTTCATCAATTTCTTTCGCTACTTTTATTCCGCGACTAAAATCTTCCGCTTTCGTTGCGGTTGCGGCTTTAACAAAAGCGATCTTTTTCGCTATCGGATCGGTTTCCCTTTCAGCTTTATCAACCAAATCTTGAATCATCGCGTCGTATATTTCTTCCCGACTCGCATCTTTTGAAATCTTGCTGAGCTTACTTTCATTTGGTGAAGATTGGTTTTGAATTTGACGATTAAATTGTGCCTGTAATTGCGACAAAAAAGATGAAGCAGGCTGCGCAAACCCGGGTGCAAAAGTTCTATAATGTCCAACGATCTGCTCTGCCAGAATCAAGATTTTCTCCGCATTTCGCCTTCCATCTGGCGTCTCAAGCGACAGCGTGCGCGAGAAGAACTTTTGAAAAACGCTGGACAAGAAATTCTTCGTCCTAATTGGCTCCGTTTGTGCAACGTCCGGAAGGTTTTGTTGTGAAGGGTTAACAACTAGAATCATTTGACCGTTTGAATTAGTGCCGAATGTAAAGCCCGATTTAAACAAATACCCCGATAAAATCTGCGCTTCCGAAGTATCGGAAGACGCGCTTGTAAATCTGAATAACGCAGAATCAAAAAGTCTATTAGCCAAATGAACATCCTTTTTTCGCAACTCAGTCAATATATTCTGTAGACCAAAAGAAATGCCGTCAGCCAAACTTCTTTCTGCTAAACTAAATGCCAAACCGGGATCGCTGGCAACAAACTGTTGTGCCAAACGAAGCAATTGCTCGCTGCGGGCAGATTTGTCATCAAAAGCTCCGCGAGCATCTTTCTCGTCATCCGTTTTTTCCGTCAGTTCATTTAAAAGTTCGTCGGCTAATTTGCTGTCGTGTTTTTTAGCGACAGCTAAAACAATTGTCTGCAATTCAGTTTTTACTGATCGATTGATAAATTCGCTCTTTGTCCTTTGTTTTTCTGATATTTCGTCAATGGTCAGCCAAGAGTTTCGGAGCCATTTTGACGATTGATTCGCGTTTTCATTCCAAAGCAAATCCGCCGCCAGAGCCATAGCCTCAACCGCATATTTCTTGTTTTCCCAAAAAGTCGCCTCTTCAGCCGTTTTACTAATGAGTGAAATGATTTGTAATCTTTGAATTTCAAGCGCTTGCGCATTGTCATCACGTGGCTGGCCCGCTTTTTTTTGAGCGTTGGAGAAAATGGGTAAAATTAAAATTAGTAAACAGCAACTTTTTTTGAACATTTCAACTCCTTTCGGATTCGCTTGATTATTTGAGAATAAGAGTTTGCACTGACTTTTCCATTGATGCCTCCGAGTTGACCACCGAAGCGTTATATGTACCTGTTTCTGAAATCACAATATTCATTTCAAATTTCGCGTTTCGATGGCGCGCGAACGGCAAGACTCGATTCAACGGAACAATGATATTTTTCTTTAATTTGGCATCATAAACCAATGCGCTTGCATAGAGCAAAAAAATCTGCGACTTTGTCTCATTGAGCCTTGACCGACTTATCGTTTCTTCGCTGATTACTGCTTCTGACAAAATAACCTCTTCAGTAGGCTCTTTTTTAAGCCTTTCTTGCAGCTCCAAGCTCATTTCAGAAACGAATACCGCCTCTCGATTTTTTACACTAGATAGCAATGATTTTGACACACTTCCTTTCCCGACTAGAACTCCCAACCTTTGCTCGTCCTGCATTCGCTTCAATAAACCAAGTTTTGAAGCATCATACATCTCCTTTCTCGATAATACTCTTAGCTCAAACGTAACGTCCCACTTACTCTTTTCAAGATTCTTACCTGGGAGATCAGAAAGGAAGAATTTTACAGTTGCGTCCTTTAGTGGAATGCTAACGACTTCGTTACCGTTCTGACAGAAAACTGTCAATGACAGTGCCGTCATCAACAAAAACGCGACAGCGGATATCTTTATATTCATAAATCAATCACCTAAATTTAGGTCTTTTACTAGCCTCTCAAAATCAGGTGCACTGCCCGTAATTATCTTCGTGATAGTTCCCTTTTCAACGATCATTTTGGTCGGAAAATATTTAATTTTTAACTCTCTGAAAATATTTGCACCCTTATCGATAAGGACAGGAAATCTCAACTTTTCTTCCGACACAAAGTCGCTGACAAGTTCCTGATCCTGGATGAAAACTCCGAATACCTTAATTCTGGAATCAATCGCAGCTAAATCGGAAGAAATCGTTTGAACCTCTTTTTTACATGCGCGGCACTTTGTAGTCAAAAACACTAATAAAACCTTCTCACCTTTTATTTTTTCGTAATAATTTCTACCATCCTCTATATTCAACAAATCACCGTCTGGCAACAAGATATTAACTTCACTAGTGTTTTTATAAATTGCGGTAGCAATCTTCTTTTCTTCCCAAATCTTGAGAAATAAGACAAACGACACCACGACACCCACTATTAAAGGTATAATTACAATCGGATTAGTTAAGTATTTTTTCATACGACTTTTTTGCAGGCGCCTGAAATTGAATGATTCCAAGCACCTGCTGTTTATGAAGATTAGTTCTCTCCGCCGCCTTCGGGACACGGACCATCGGTCCAATGTCCGCAACCTTCGCAAATATAGGCACAAATACAAACACCGTTTGAACAACCTCCGTCGGTATCCAAGTGGCATGTATACTCGATCCTGCAGTTATTAACATCGCGAAAAGTAATTGTTTCATCACATGCCGCATAAACCGCTATCGGAACCACCGAAAACATAATTCCTACAAAAAACGAGATCGCACAAATTTTGATTCTCTTCATAGACTTACCTCCTGCTGAATTAATAATTTGATTGTAAAGAATTTACAGTTTCGATTATCCTTCCAATGTTCTAAAAAACAACAATTATTTCTTGGCGAAAACGGTTTTCTTTTGGCGGATTCTATCATTTCTGTCCGTTTTGCTTTTCCGCTTCGGGTTTTTCCCAATATTTTTTGCGATTTTCGGTCGGAGGTACGCCATATTTTTTTCTAAAATCGCGCGTGAAGTGGCAAAAGAAATATTTACTGGGAATTTAAAGATTCTTTTATGTGCAAAACCTCTTTTGTAATTTGTTTTGCAATTCTCTTTCTTATAGCGATATCTCTATTCGTTCCCGGAAACTTTCCTAGAATCTTCCCTTTAGAATCCATTAAAAGGTGCGAAGGAACAACGAAACTTTTGAGTGAAATTGGCGGTGGATCCGGACTTGTCCATTTAAAGCTGTCAGCTTCGAACCCAAATGAATCAGTATATTTGAAGAATTCCTCTTCAGTACCTATGTGAGTAAAAGAAGCGAAAACATAAACAATATCATGAGCCTGAATATCTTCTTGAATCCAAGCAATCTGGTCTTTGGCAACTCTACAAGCGCCACATTCAGGATCAACAATTCCCAACAGAATTAATTTATCTTGATAGACTTCTGAAATCTCTTTACGTTCTCTATTCTTCAAGTTTTCAACAGGTATTACATCTCCTGCTTGAGGCCCCTTCTGATAAGTAGAAAAATCATAACTCGCCACGAAATAATCCGTCATAAAGGAATGCACATATCTCAAGCCATATGCAACACCCACGATTACAAATATGCAAATTGATATTTCAGTTATTCTTTTCATGTTTTTCGGTAGATGGTCTTTTCGTCATCTGCCTACTAGATTCTGATTTTTCTAACTCCTTCAATGATTGCTCAAGAAAGCCTAAGCGAAACCGAATTCGGCTATTTGCAGACTTGATGTCAGATAGAATTTTTAGAGTGTTAAATTCATCAATTTCCAGCATAGAGATTGGCAACAAAATTACTGGTTTAAAAGGTGCATAGTCCTTAATCGGTTCACCATCAGGATTGTTTTCATCCGTTTTATTTATCGCCTTTACCAATTCCGCGAGAACATTTACGGCATCATACGGAGCAATTTCCGAACATATTCGTAAAATCGAAATATTTAATCCCGCCCTCGCTTTGTCTTCAATCTCCAATGAGTTCAGATCTTTCCGCGCAGCGGCAAGCAGCGATATTGCGAAAGATTTATCCGCGTTTGTAAATTCTTTAGCCACGGATATTTGAACAGCCGGACGAATTGATTTCGGTGTTTTATTGATAATTCGATAAACATTTGCGAATTCTTTCGCTTTAGCAAATTCGACAGCCGCCCTACTTGCTGCAGTCGTCCGCCAACTCGACCAAGATGATTCACCGAAAGCATCCAGATTCGCTGTGCTCATATTATCGAGAACAGAAATAATTTGTTCAAATTCTTTTGCCGCGTAGAGTTTTTCAATGGCACGATAGAAATAATTCTTTTTTAAGAATTTATCTTTTGTGTCTTCGGCGGCTTTAAGGTATTCATCAACGGTTTGAGGTTTTTTATCTTCTAAATTTGATTCAACTAAACCGGTTGAACTTTTCAAAAGTGTTTTACAAGTATTGGCTTGCTGCCTGATAAAAATTGCCTTTTCAAGATAATAAGTTTCATAGTTTCCAATTAAGCCTGATGCGGTAAATACATAATCACAAGATTTCTGCAAAGAACCGTTAGCTGTGTTACCAACATTAATAATGTCAAACAAAACGGTTAGTAGTTCTTTTTTAGATTCTTCCGATAAAGACGTTCCTTTGTAACTGTTAAAAGCTAAGGTTGCTAATGAGGAAATAAAACCGATATTGGATTCCAAATTAAAGTTTCTCCTGGAAATTACAAGAGATTCCGTAAAAAGCATTGTGGCAAAAGCGGGATTTTCAATATTTAATTCGCCGATTAAGCGAGAAATCAAGTAACTCTGTCCGATATTCAGCGACCTGCTGCCCAATACTTTTGCCATTTCGGGATTAAATTTGACAATTTGTATTGCTGTTTTGACCAAACTATCAGCATTCGCGGAGTTATTAGTAATTTTCTCCAACTGTTTGGCAATATCTTCTATCAGTTTTTTAGCAAGTTGTTTGTCAATACGGACTACGAATTCTGTGAGTTTTCCAGCGGTTTCAAATCTCTTTTGTTTTTCGAATTCAGTTTCCGTAATCGGCTCAAACGTAACTTCGCTAACAGCTTTTTTTAGCCATTTATTGGCGCTTTCATTGTCAATTTTCCACCATAGTGCAGCGAGATGAGCAAGTAAAACAGGTTGTTCGGCGAACGAATCGCTTTTTATGTCGTCAAGCAAATCATTCGTAAT
>JBGTHN010000263.1:0-4443 GCA_041746235.1 Pyrinomonadaceae bacterium
TAGTCAAAAATATCAATCGCTCGCTGAAAGTGAGCAACATCAAGCGTCTTTATTGCTCACTTTCAGCGAGCGGAATTCTTCTTCACATTGACGTAGGGTTTGCACCCTACGCTATCAACTTCGTCGCTTTCAGCGTCAAGAAAACTTTCAAAGTGATTATGATGAGTAAATAAACCAAATTTCAACCAAAATCACGTAACTTGAGTTGTTTGTTAATGAATAGGCAAAGTTTCCGCCGTCTTTACAAGACCGCAGATTCATTCTGCGGGACGGAATATTGAATATTCCACACGGAATATTGAATCTGCGGGGCGGAATATTCATTCCGCAAGGTCGCTAGCTGTTTCAGCGGAGTCGCTAGCTGTTCCAGCAAGACCGCTAACTCATCCAGCAAGACCGCTAGCTCTTCCAGCGGAAGTGCTGGCTCGTTCCGCCAAGTGGCTAGCTCATTCCGCCGAGTGGCTAGCTCGTTCCGCCGAGTGGCTGGCTCGTTCCGCCGAGTGGCTGGCTCATTCCGCCGAGTGGCTGGCTCATTCCGCCGAGTGGCTGGCTCATTCCGCCGAGTGGCTGGCTCGTTCCGCCGAGTGGCTGGCTCGTTCCGCCGAGTGGCTGGCTCATCCAGCAAGGCGACTGGAACTTCCGGCAAACACTTTGCTTATTAGCAGTTAGCGTAAAATAAATTATTTCTTTTGATTATCCGATTCATTTCCAACGCAGCATTTGATAATGAAATCAACTGCATCTTGCGGGGAATCGGTCAGATACATAAAACTTAAGTCTTCGGCATTAATATTTTTTTCCGAAAGCATCGTCGAGGTCAGCCACGAAAGCAAACCTTTCCAGTAACTTGAACCGAACATTACTACAGGGAAATTCCGTATTTTGCGGGTTTGAATTAATGTTAATGCTTCGAATAATTCGTCCATTGTGCCGAATCCGCCGGGGAAAATTACGTAGGCGTTGCTGTATTTTATGAACATCGTTTTGCGGATCATAAAATACTTGAATGTTATTTCGTGTGTTTGATACGGATTCGGTTGCTGCTCGAACGGCAATTCGATATTTACTCCGACGGAAACTCCGCCCGCTTCGAATGCTCCGCGATTTCCCGCTTCCATAATTCCCGGACCGCCGCCGGTGATAACTTCAAAGCCTGCTTCTGCTAATAATTTTCCGGTTTCCCGTGCGGCGATGTAATATTCGTGGTCTTCGGGCGTTCGTGCCGAACCGAAAAGCGAAACGCCTCTCGTAATTGTTGCCATCGCATCAAATCCGTTGACGCATTCGCCCATAATCCGGAACACCCGCCACGAATCGGAGCTTTTGAATACATCATCCGGTTCGGGCGAACGCAATAACGCTTCGTCTTCCGTAAAATCCCAAACGAGTTGTTGTTTCTTTTTCGCTTCGCCAACCGTCGTCGGCTCTTCTTTTGTTTTTTGTAGTAGAACAGGTTCTTCTTTAATATTATTATCTGCCATATTTCTATTTTGGATTTTAGATTTTAGATTTTGGATCGGATGAATTTTGGTTTGAAATCCAAAATCCAAAATCTAAAATCCAAAATCGCTAGATTCCCATAATGTTGAAACCGCAATCGACGTAGATCGTTTCGCCCGTGATCGCAGATGAAAGGTCGCTGACCAAAAAGAGTGCGGTGTTGCCGACTTCTCTTGCTTCGACGTTTCGTTTGAGTGGAGCTCTTTCTTCGACGTGAGTTAGAAACGAACTCATATTTTTAACGCCGCGAGCCGAAAGTGTGCTGATCGGTCCGGCACTGATCGCATTTACACGAATGTTATGTCTGCCGAGATCATTTGCCAGATAACGCGTCGAAGATTCGAGTGCAGATTTTGCCACGCCCATTACGTTGTAATTTTCCACGACCTTTTCCGCTCCGTAATAACTCATTGTAACGATGCTTCCGCCATCTTTCATCAAGGGAAGTGCGGCGAGCGAAAGTTGCGTCAGCGAATAAGCACTGATCTCCAACGCGGTTAAAAATGCGTCGCGGGAAGTTGTTAAAAATTCACCTTCGAGTGCTTCGCGTGGTGCAAATGCGATCGAATGGATCAAAAAATCGAGCCGACCATACTTTTTATCAACCGCTTCAAACGCCGCATCAACTTCGGACTGATTTGTAACATCGCACGGAATAACCAAAGTTCCTTCCATATCTTTGGTCAATTTCATAATGTTTCGTTCCAATCTTTCGCCTTGATATGTAAATGCGAGTTCCGCACCATTTTCGCGGCAGGCTTCGGCACACGCCCACGCAATTGAGCGTTTGTTCGCAACGCCGAAGATCATTCCAACTTTATTTTCTAACATAATATTCAATATTTAAGTTTTTTAATTGATAAAACTTAAATAGATTATCGTTCAAAGTTCAAAATTCAAAATTCAAAGTTCAAAGTTTAAGATTCAAGATTCAAAATTCAAAGTTCAAAACTAATCTTAAATCTTGAATCTTGAATCTTGAATCTTAAATCTTGAATAGTGCTTTAATCTTCGGCATAAACTTTCTGTAAGGTCAGAAAATCTAGAAATCTTATATCAACCGCAACAGGCGTTGTTTCAGGTGTAAATTTTTTGCGAACTCCCGAACGCAATTCGGCTAGAGCCTCTTCATCAAGTTGAGTAACAAATATCAGCAAAAGTCTGACACGCGAACCTTTTCGTGTATTTGCCAGATGCGATTTGGCAGTAACCGCTTTTCTCATGTATAGATTTATTTTTTCTTGGGCAACATCGGACGTTACGACGAATGTAACTTCGATGCAGGTAACCAGATCGTCTTCAATACCAACTGCATCAAAATCTGAATTTCCGATACTTATTTTGTGCATCAGCGGAGATTTTGATTCGCTTTGCACTTTTCTGAGTGCAAGGTCTTCGGCGACGATATAGGCTGAACGTAGATCGCTCAATTGCTCGGTCGGAATTTCTAAGTCTTTCGCAAGTTCGCGGACTTCGTTGTTTAATTTACGCTTTTGCTTTTCGGCAGAGGTCATATCCCATTGCAGAGTTTCGTCATTTACACCAACGACGAGTTTATTTGAATGACGCAAGATCAGCCAAGATACGATTGAGATACTGAAAAAGGGAAGCACGATCAGAGAGAGAATTAAAAACCATTTTTGGAATACATCTAAATTCGGTGCGGCAAAAGCCAACGCCAATCCAACCGTTGCACATAGCAGAACGATCAAACCGATAATCAAAATAAGATAGTTTTGTGTAAAAAACGAAGGTGCTTTAGCTTTGTTATTTGCCATTAATAATAAAAAATCAAAAAGAATTGTTCTGTTGAATGAAACTCGTAATAAGCAGATTTATCCGAAGATAATATTGAAAAGAGTGAAATCATTTTACCACAGAGACACAAAGGACACAGAGAAAGAATTATAAAAGGGAAGATTAAATTACTCTTTTATAATATTTTATCTTGAAATCTCTGTGTCTCTGTGGGGAACTTCTTGAAATTAGCTCGCTGAATTAGCTTGCTCGAACGGAATTTCTTCAAAGTGTGTAAAGCGTTTGAAGTCTGCGAAGCGTTTGTTTATTTCTTCGTGCGTCAGACGGTCAACTCGTTCTGTTCCGAATTCTTCGACATTGAACGAAGACATAATTGTGCCGAAAACCATCGCCCGACGCATTGTTTCTTCCGTAATTTCGCCCTGACTTGCGAGATAACCCATAAATCCACCGGCAAATGTATCGCCCGCACCTGTCGGATCAAATACCGATTCAAGCGGATAAGCCGGAATTGCAAAATAAGCGTTTTCCGTAAATAATGCCGCACCGTATTCGCCACGTTTGATAACGACCGCTTTCAAACCACCGATTTCCATAAGTTTTTTCGCCGCTTTGTGAATGTTCGGTTCATCAGCCAATTGACGTGCTTCGGCATCGTTGATGATGATGCAATCGCAAACTTTCATCGTTTCAATAACCGCATCTTTCATCGAATCAATCCAAAAATTCATCGTGTCCATCGCCACAAATTTTGCATTTGATTGTTCACGCACACCTTTTTGAATCATCGGCAAGATATTCGCAAGAAATAAAAGGTCTGTATTCTTGGATTTGTCCGACAATTTCGGATCAAATGTTTCAAAAACATTAAGCTGTGTATCAAGCGTATGAGCGACGTTCATATCGTATTCATAACGTCCGCTCCAAAAGAAAGTCTTGCCGTCTGCGACAACTTCAATATCATCCGTATTGACATTATGACGCTTAAAAACCGCCCATTCATCATCGCCGAAATCATTCCCAACAATTCCAACCGCATTGACATCAGTATAAAAACTAGCCGACAAAGAAAAATGCGTCGCCGCACCACCCAAAATTTTGTCGCGTTTCCCAAAAGGCGTTTCCAACGCATCAAACGCAACCGAACCTACAACTGTTAAAGACATTTATTAAAATTTACTCCTA
>JBGTHN010000264.1:0-10214 GCA_041746235.1 Pyrinomonadaceae bacterium
GCGAAAACGGAATTTGCCAAAAAAATTATAATCAGCAAACCAAAACTAAATTTTTTCATAATCAAAAACTCCTTTGGTAATAGTTTATTGAATTTTACCTAAAATAACGAATCAAACAGCAAAATTGTAAAAAAGATTTAATTCAATCTTTACATAACTTTACTTACTCAAAACAAACCTTTTCCAGATTATTTCATCTTATAAACAGCAAAACTTTCCCCATATGTCGTTCTTATTAACAGAACACATTGAAATTAGATGTGATGTGAGGAGGAAAATAAAATGCAAGCAGTTTTAGATCAAGGAATTATAGCAGAATCAATTTTAGAAAGAACAAACGGAGCATTCGGCAAAAAAATCGGTATCGTCGGAAAATTATTCGGTTGTTGGCATAAAAGCCTGAGCCGACCGTTCACAAATCGAAATGCTTCATATCGTGCCTGCTTACATTGCGGTGCAAGAAAAAGATTTGATGCAAATACTTTAGAAACAAAAGGACCTTACTACTACCCACCAACTATTTCGTTTGTTGAAAATAAACGATAAAACTACCCCTATCCATAAATAACCTGCCAATTATAACCTACCAAGAGCGGTGCAAGATCCGCTCTTTTTCTTTTTATAGAAATGAGTGTTCTTAGAACTTTTATTTTGGGATTATTGGAAAACTTTTCTACTTTTTCAGAATTTTAAAATTCTATCCATTCGGTAGGCGTTTTGTGATGTGAAATTGTTATCTGTGTTTCAGCTTTAAATAACGGATTACGCATTTGGATTGCGGTTTCTGCTGTGAGTTTACAAAGATGCGGTTCGTTGGCTTTTTGCGAAAGATGCGTTAAAACAATATCTCTTGCCGAACCGTCAAAATCATTTGTAAGCCATTCAGATAAATCTTCGTTTGAAAGATGTCCTGTTTTTGAAGATATTCTTTGCTTTAATTCCCAACTGTAGATCGGGCAGGTCATCAGCATATCAATACTGTGATTTGATTCGACAACAATCGCATCACAACCCATTAATTTTTGTTTAATAAGCGTTGTAAAATAACCAAAATCCATCAAAGTTGCAACTCGATAACCTCTGTTTTTTGCAACGAATCCGAAATTGTCCGCTGCGTCGTGCGGAACACTAAACGGTTCAAAATCAATATCACCGATGCGAAAATCTTTACTTGATTCAATGTGAACGGCATTGTCTTTACTTAGCATTTGGGAACGCATCTTTGCTTCTTTTTCGCTGGAAGCAGAGCGTTTTGGACGCAAATAAGAGTCAAAGGTTTTCTCGGAAATAAAAACCGGACATTTTACGGTTTTAAGCAAAACCCGCAAACCTCCGGCGTGATCTGTATGTTCGTGTGTGATTAAAATGCCGTCGAGTTTCTCAAAATCCTCGCCAACTTCGCCTAAACGCTCAAGCGTCTGCTTCGCACTCAGTCCTGCATCCACCAAAATTTTTGTTTTTTCGGTAGAAATTAAAACTGAATTTCCTGTTGAACCGCTTCCTAAAACTGTTATACGCATTGGAGTTTATTAAAGAGATTCTCAGATTAACATAGGATTTGTGAATAGTTAATTGTTCATCGCTAATTGTTTAATCTTTGAAAACCTATCACTAAATAATTCAAGGTTAGACCGATAAACAATGAACAATCAACTACGAACAATTAACCCGCTTGCTGACTGTCTAAATTGCTTGAAATAGTGTAAAATAGAGGTTAAAAGTTAGAGTAAAAACTTATATAAAAAGACTATAAATCCAAAGAGGTAAAAAATTGGCAGAATCAAATAGTAAAAAAGCAAAAAAACAAGATTATAACGAAGGATCAATCACAGTTTTAGAAGGACGCGAAGCGGTCAGAAAACGCCCTGCGATGTATATTGGTTCAACGGGTGATATTGGTTTGCACCATCTCGTTTACGAAGTTGTAGATAACTCGGTTGACGAAGCCCTCGCAGGTTATTGCGATACGATCGAAGTTGCAATTCACCTTGATAATTCCATCACAGTAATTGATAACGGACGCGGCATTCCGGTTGGTCTGCACGAAAAGGAACAGCGTTCTGCGGCGGAAGTCGTGATGACCGTTCTACACGCAGGGGGAAAGTTCGATTCAAATTCATATAAAGTTTCGGGTGGTTTGCACGGCGTTGGTGTATCTTGTGTAAATTTCCTTAGCGAATGGCTGAAAATGGAGATTTGGCGAGATGGAAAAACCTACGAACAGGAATACGATGCAGGAATTCCTGTTGCACCAATTAGAGAAACTGGGACAACTAAAAAACGTGGAACAAAAATGACCTTCAAACCCGATAGAAGCATTTTTGAAACGGAAATTTACAGTTTTGAAAAACTTTCCGAACGCCTCCGCGAAAAAGCCTTTTTGAACAAAGGCATACGTATTTTTATTAAAGATGAACGTGGCGACGATGAAAAGAAACACGAATTTTACTACAAAGGCGGAATCGCCGAATTCGTTAAACATCTAAGCAAAAATAAAAGTCCGCTTCACGAAAAACCGATCTATTTTGAACAAAATAGCGATGAGTTTTCCATCGAAGTTTCGATGCAATATAACGATGCTTACGATGAAAAAGTATTCACATTTGCCAACAATATTAACACAATTGACGGCGGAACACATCTTTCGGGATTTCGCGGTGCTTTAACAAGAGTCGTTAACACTTACGCAAAAAACTCGGGACTTCTAAAGAATTTCAAAGGTTCTCTTTCCGGCGAAGACATACGCGAAGGAATTATCGCCATCGTTTCCGTGAAAATTCCGCAACCGCAATTTGAAGGACAAACGAAAGGAAAATTGAATTCTCCGGTTGAAGGCGAGGTCAGTTCATTTTTATACGAAAAATTAACTGATTATTTCGATGAAAATCCAAAAATTGCCAAAATAATTGTCGGAAAGGCAGTTGATGCCGCACGAGCCAGAGAAGCCGCACGCAAAGCACGCGAAATCGTCCGTAAAAGTGCTTTAGGAAGTTCGACACTTCCCGGAAAACTCGCCGATTGTCAGGAAAAAGATCCCGCATTATCGGAAGTTTATTTAGTTGAAGGCGATTCGGCTGGCGGATCAGCAAAGCAAGGACGCGACCGTAGAAACCAAGCTGTTTTACCATTGAAAGGTAAGATTTTGAACGTCGAAAAAGCACGTTTTGACAAGATGCTCGGACACGGCGAAATTAAGGCTTTGATAACCGCACTCGGCACGGGAATTGGCAAAGATGATTTTGATATTGAAAAACTTCGTTATCACAAAATAGTGATTATGACCGATGCAGATGTTGACGGAAGTCATATCAGAACGCTTCTTTTGACATTCTTTTATCGTCAGATGCCGGAGCTTGTTGATAATGGACATATCTATATTGCTCAACCGCCGCTTTATAAAGTTAAACGCGGAAAAGCCGAGCAATATATCAAAGACGAAGCCGAAATGTTTGAGTATTTGATGGATCAAGCGGTCAGCAATATTGAAGTTACGGCAAATGGCGAAAATGTTAGCGGAAAAACTTTGATGAAGTTGTTACAGCAAACCGTTCAATATAACCGATATTCATCAAAACTCGCCCGACGTTTGGGGAATAACGAACGCTTGCGTGATGCTATTGTTGATGCTTTTTCGGGCAAAGATGGAGTTCTGCATCAGAAATATGTGTCTATTCGGAAAGTCTTTGAAAACGAAGATTTGATGGCACAGGTTGAAGGCAAACTTGCCAACGCAGGTTATCGAACGGAACTTTTGACCGATGAAGAACACGGTTTGGCGGAAATTGAAATTTCATTTGAAAATAGCGGAAGTGTGATGTTTGATTGGAATATTGCGAGTTATATCGAATTCCAAAAATCGGTTGACTTAAAAGCTATGTTGGAAGAAAAATTCCCCGCACCTTTTACGATGAAGAAAAAAGACGAAACTATAAAAACCGAAGACCGCATCGAATTACTCGACGCGATCATCGGCGGAGCGAAAAAAGAGATCGGCATCCAGCGTTACAAAGGTTTGGGCGAGATGAATCCCGAACAACTTTGGGAAACAACAATGAATCCCGAAGGTCGTGTTCTCTTGCAAGTCCGCATCGAAGACGCGATCGAAACCGATGAGATTTTCACGATCCTTATGGGTGATCAGGTTGAACCAAGACGAGAATTTATTGAACAGAATGCGTTAGATGTGAAAAATTTGGATGTTTAGAAAATCATTTGTAGAAATGAAAAATCTCATAAAATTTTTGTTTTCAATTCTTATGGTCGCGGGACTTACAACCGCGACCTTTTCACAAGAATGCAAGAAATATAAAGAAGGCGAAGAAATCAAGATTGAAAAAGTCAAAAAGCGTAGATCAAAAGACTACAAAGATTGGCAGAAGATCGAATTAAACTCATTTTCTTTTTATGCTCCGAAAGAACTAAAAGGAGGAGCAGAAAAATGTATTGAAGGCGGTTGTTATGATTTCGAGAGCAATGATTTGTCTTTGAGTATTGATATAAATCCTGATGCGGGACACGCAACTTTTGAAAAAGAATATCAAAGTTACTGTGAAATCTTTACACGAATTGATAAAGCAAACGCTTGGATTTGGTATTTTGAACAAGATAAGAAATATAAATACAATGCTGGAGTAAATTTCACCTTTAAAAATGGCGGAGACTATAAAATTGGAATGTATTTGTTCTCGAAAAGTGAAAATATCAGAGAAATATCTGAAAAGATTTTTAGATCAGTAAAATTTAAGGAAAGACCGAAAAGATAATCATTAAAAACAAGTAGAGTTTTAACAGAATCTTGCACCTTTATTCACAAGGTGCAATAATTTTTTATAGATCAGTTTTTGAGAGGAAATAAAAAATGTCAGCAGTATTAGAAGCAATTAGACCGATTGAAGATTATATGGCGATGCCGGATGCGGAGATCGCTGAGCGGATTGAAGCCGCTCGGGAAGAGTTGGGCGATAGAGTTGTTATCTTGGGGCATCATTATCAGCGTGAAGATGTTGTGCGACACGCCGATCTGACAGGCGATTCTTATCAACTTTCGGTGATGGCTTCGGAGACAGATGCGGAATTTATCGTTTTTTGCGGCGTTCATTTTATGGCAGAATCGGCTGATATTTTGGGCAGACCGGATCAAACTGTAATTTTGCCAGATATGGGAGCGGGATGTTCGATGGCAGATATGGCAAATATCGAACAGGTTGAAGATGCTTGGGAACAACTGCGTGAGATCGGCGTTTTGGAAAATAAAGTTGCTCCGATAACTTATATGAATTCGTCCGCCGCGATCAAGGCATTTTGCGGACGCAATGAAGGAGTTGTTTGTACATCTTCGAATGCGACGAAACTTTTTGATATTTATTTGAAAAATTACGACAAGATGTTTTTCTTTCCCGACCAACATTTAGGCAGAAACACGGGAGCAAAATTCGGTATCGGTTTAGATGAAATGGTCGTTTGGGATCCGAAACAGGATTTAGGTGGAAATACGGAAGAAGAATTACACGCCGCAAAACTCATTTTATGGCGTGGACATTGTTCAGTTCATGGACGATTTAAGGAATGGCACGCTGATAAAATCCGCGAAGATGTTCCGGGCGTAAATGTTCTGGTGCATCCCGAATGCACTTATGAAGTTGTGCAAAAATCAGATTATAACGGTTCGACATCTTACATAATTAACACAGTAAAAAATGCTCCGGCGGGAACAAAATGGGCAATTGGGACGGAAGTAAATTTGGTAAATCGCCTTGCAAAAGACTATCCCGACAAAGAAATTCACTTGCTCGCACCCGATCTCTGTATGTGTGCAACGATGTATCGAATCTCACCGCAATCGCTTGCATGGTCGCTCGAAAACCTTGTTTCGGGCAATGTTGTTAATGAAATAACGGTCGAAGGCGAAACGAAAGAATTGGCGATGGTTGCACTTGAGCGAATGATTTCGTTGACCGAGAAAGGCTCGAAGTAGTAAAATGATACTTGAGGATTTTCCTCGCTCACCGATAGTTTTAAACGCAGAGACCGCAATGACCGCAGAGATTTTAAGACATTTAAGAAAGCATTAAAACAAATCAATCAAAAAAATTATATTTGAAATAATAAAATTGATAAAAAAACTCTGCGTTCTCTGCGACCTCTGCGTTAGAAAAAACATAAACCCAATATGGCAGAAATAGAAGATAAATTACCCGAAAATACAAGCGGAAAATATTACGTTGACGATCAATGTATTGATTGCGATGTATGCCGCGACACTTCGCCTAAAAACTTTACACGCGACGATGAAAATGGTTATTCCTTTGTTTGGAAACAACCCGAAACTCCCGAAGAAGAAGAACTTTGCGAAGAGGCTTTGATGGCTTGTCCGGTTGAAGCTATTGGAGATGATGGTGGATAAGTAAAAAGTAAAAAGTAAAAGAAATTAAGAATTTAAAATTTTAGCTGGATATTTAGCATCTTCTCTATCAAGATAAAGTCCAATTCTTTTAATGTTACTTTCAAATTCTCTAATCAATTCATTTTCTCTAACTGGATGATTCCCAAATCTAAATTTTTTAGTATTATCTGAGATTGTTATTTCATAAACTCCATAAGTGCGTGGATTTGTATAATTTTTATTATTTGAGTCAATGCGAACTGATTGTTCTGAAATGGATTTTTCAAGTAAGCGTTTTTTTTCTGACATTTTAATACTCTTGTTCTTTATTTTGTTTCAACCCAAACGGCTTTTCCGTCTTTCCAAGTTGCGAGCGGATTGCCTGCACGTTTGTGTGTTTCGACGGCTTCACGGATGGCACGTTGGAGAGTTTCGGTGATTTGTTTTTCGTCGGAAAAGATTTCTTCAATTTTATCT
This sequence comes from Pyrinomonadaceae bacterium, assembly GCA_041746235.1. GTDB lineage: Bacteria > Acidobacteriota > Blastocatellia > Pyrinomonadales > Pyrinomonadaceae > Aridibacter. The sequence continues at coordinate 6,860 of JBGTHN010000264.1, forward strand.
TTTTTATTTCCGTTTTGTTTATTCTTTTCCATATTTTTCTTTTAACCCTTGCCAAATTTTATCATCTTTGACTTCATTTATTTTGAGCAAATTTCCTTTTGCAATCAACTTTAAATTTGCGATGTCGGAATTTTCATAAAAGAACCAACTATCTGCAATTGGTTAATAAAGATTAAAAAAGTTGTGTAAACCTTTGTGGTAACGTCTTTTAATAGTTTCGGTTGGAATATTATGTCCGCCTTGTTTGACTCTTTCGGCAACACGCAAAACTGCAAGTTCTTCATTTTTAAGCCATAGAAAAACTAATTTGAATTTGTAACCATTTTCTCTCATCTGTTTAAGTTTCGGAACAAAAGTGCGTGTCGAAAGAGTTGTTTCAAATGCGAAGTTTTCTTGTGCTTCGGCTAATTTGCTGATGCGTTTGAGCATTATTCTACCGGCGGTGATGGCGACTTTTTCGGGTGCATAAGCGGAAAGTCCTTGAGCAAGAACATCGGCATTTACGAATTCGGAAACGCCGAGTTTATCACGCAGGAGAAAAGGTGCGACGGTTGATTTTCCCGCACCATTTGCACCTGCAATGACAATTACGTGAGACATAGATTTTCTTAAATTACAATTTCAATGAATACAACAAAATCATTAATAAATAAAGGTGAAGCGAATTTATAAAAACTCACTTCACCTTCTTAAATGTTGTAAAAATCCTGCTTATGGTTGATTCAAAGGTGGCGGAACAAAGTTGTTATCAAAACCCAAAGCCATCGGGAAATTTGCCGCAGTTGGGCGAGTTTTTGTTGCTACCCAATTGTCTAAGGTTGTGATCGCTGTAATTAATTGTTCGCCCGTGAAATTACAATGACCATTTCCGGTTGTATATGTTTGATAAAGCAGGTCGGAGTGGCTTAATAATTCTCTCGGATTTGCACCTCTGCTCGGAGCGTTGCGGATTCTGGTGAAAATATCGGGTCTTCCGGCATTTGCGATGGTTTGCAGATAAGCGTTTTGTTGTGTAACTGTAACGAGCGGATCAATTATTGTGTGCATCGTCAGAACAGGCATTTGCACGCGTCCGGTATATTTGCTGTTTGCTTCTAAATAAACACGGGACATCATTGATGCACCATAAACTCTGTCAGCATTCATCGCCGTTAGCCAAGTATCTATTTGTGGGTTTGTTACTCCCAGAGCATTCAAATATGCTCTTTCTCCTGCTGTTAAACTGTAATTTCTATCGAGGTTTTGAACGACTGCACCATTTGCACGGCGTTCTAATTCAGCCCGTGCTTCGGTTGCAAAAAACATATCGGTTGCAACCCAACCCGGATAAAAAGCAGGTGGTGCAGGCGGGTTAATTCCGCGTCCCGGTGTTCCGACAACTAAGCGTATAAATTCAAACCCGGGGAAACTTGCGGGAGCATTTAATTCGGGAAATAATTTCGCTAAAACTTCCGTGTCAAAGTCTATATCATCACGAACATCTCCGGGCGTTCCCCACGCCGTCGGCATTCCGAAAACAGCTTTGTAACCGACGAGCAAATCTGCGGAAGCATCAAAAGAACCCGGAGCTCCGGCACCGACTGAACATCCGTTCATTATTCCGTCATAAATTTTGCCAGCTTGCTCGGCATTTTTAAAACCGATCACTGAACCCATTGAAAATCCCCAATAAAGTGTGCGGTTTGGTGTGCCGACATTTGCTTTGAAAAATTCTACTAAAGCAATCGAATCAACAAAACCTTCTTCAACCGCCCAACCGTTATCTTTAAATGCCGAACCCGCAAGAGCGTATCCTTGTCCAAGCAAAACAGGTTCGAGTGCCGAATTAGGAACAACGTCAGCATTGCGATTATCAGTTTCTCCCGGATGATCGGCTTTATCTCTGTAACCGTGTCCATAAACGATCAAAGTTCCGTTCCATGATGCAGGAACGACGAGGCGATATGGTGCTCCATCTATTTCGCCGGACATATCAGTTCCGCCGCCGATTCTTGATGTTTTCGATGGGGTTATTTGGGTTTCGCTTTTCTTAAATTGGGCAAAACTTGTAAGGCTAAACAAAAGACAAAAGACGCTTGCGATCAGTAGATTTTTTTTCAACATTAATTTTCTCTCCTTGAACGTAAAGTGGACAAATAATTGGGATTTATGCGAACCGATTTTTTAGAACTTTAGCATAAACAGACTATTCCTTTATGATTTGCTGTTTTGAAAATACAAAATATGGACAAAAAAGAAATCTTGAATTAAAAGCGGAATTATTTAATTGAACTTCTATATTTAATGAAAATTTGATGTGAAAGTCAAAGATATTTAAAGTTTTGCTGTTTATTGGACGTAGTGTAGATAGATTTTGAAAAAACTCTTAAACAATAATTTTTATCCAATCGTCTTCGATGACAACTTCGTAAGATTCGATCGAGCAACTTGATTTTGTAAAGCATTCGCCCGTTTGAACATCAAAACGCCAACCGTGCAGATCGCATTCGACAATATTGCCATAAGTTCTTGAGTCTGCAAGTGGAAAGCCTTTGTGCGGACAAAAGTTTTCGATGGCGTGGAAATTTCCGCCGATGTTAAAAAGTGCGAGTTCATTGCCGTCTTTTAGTTGCACGGTCGCACCACGCCCTTCGGGCAAAGCTCCGACTTTCCCGACCTTTACTTTTTCGCCCGTGCGTTTTGGTTTTCTTCTATTTTCTCTAAATTTTCCCATAAAGACAGATTTCAAATTTCAAATTTCAATTTTTTTGCAATCGTAAACCGAAAATTGCAAATCGAATGGCTTTATTATTTTATCTCAAAAAGACTATAATAAATCATTCGGAAAATATAGAATTTATAAAATGAGCGAAATGGATGCAACTGTGAAATCAAGAATAAGGTGTCAAGAAATAATGTCAAAAAATGTTTCGACGGCAAAACGTGATGCAACGCTTCAAGAGGTAGCAAAACTTTTGAAAGATAACGATATAGGAATTCTGCCGATTGTCGAAGACGAAACAAACAAATTGGTCGGTTTGATAACTGACAGAGATATTGTTGTGCGTGCGGTGGCTGATGGAAAGAGCGTTACAGAAACGAATGTCGGCGATATAATGACAACAGAATTATGGACGGCAAATCCCGATGATTTTGTGTTTAAAGCGGTTCGTATAATGGGCGACAAACAAGTTCGGCGTGTTCCAATCATTGATGATGAGGGCATTTTACAAGGAATTGTTTCAATTGCAGATGTCGCATTAGAAATGGAAGATGAACGCGAAATCGCCGAAACTTTGGAAGAAATCTCAAGCGGTGCAGCTTTTTGGAACAAATAGTATAACTGGAAGGTGATAAGTGATAACTGATAAGTTTT
>JBGTHN010000265.1:0-3826 GCA_041746235.1 Pyrinomonadaceae bacterium
AACGTTATAGGTTGCGGGCTGTAGTTGATATTCGGCAATATTTTTTCGCCATAAAAGCGTTCCATCTTGTGAATCAACAATTACATAAAATGCTTCTTTCGGAGTCCATAAAAGAACTCTCCACGCAGTTCTGGCAACACCAAAGTCTATCGGGAAATACATCTTTTCGGCAGTTATAACGTCCGTAAATCTTTCGCTTGTGAATGAATAAGTTAATGAATTTGAATCATTTTCAATTGGTTTCAAATCGGAAGTTTGGATTTGCTGATTAATATGTTTTGAAGCGTATAAAACTGCTTGTCCAGCATTGCCAAAATCATCATTTAAACTTTCATATTCAAGATTCGGAGCAAGATTATTTATGATTCGGATGATCTCATTTTGTTTCGTAAAACCGGCTTTTATTTCGCCACCAAAAACGGGAACGCCTTTTATTTGTTGGTTAAATTGAACATAAGACAAAACACCATTTGGATTTGTATAATCGGCAACCTTTTCCAGTTGAGAAATTTGATTGTCATCCAAACCAATTAATTGTGTGTTTTGGTTTAAAAAATCTAAGAGAATTTCATCTCGTTTAAGATTACTTTTAGACGTTAGAGAATTTACAGAATATTTAACATCAGGAGAAATAACCTCAGCTATGCTTAGAGTTGAATTGCGTTCTATTTTTACATTTGGAAAACTTTTTTCCGTTGCGAAATTGCTTTGTTTGAGTTGGTTTATTTCGGAGGTCGTTTTGTCGGATTGCCTCAAAAAATCTTCAACTTTCAATCTTGAATTTTTATCAATTCTTATATCGTAATTCTCTAAATCTGATGATTTTGCATTGTTTTTAGCACTTGTCTTTTCAGGTAGGTAAATCCAGTAAATAGCTGTGGAAAATGAAATTACAAGGATTAGAAATAAAAAAACATATATTTTATGCTCAGATAATTTTTGCATGACAGGTTTCTCCGTAGAAAATGTAAATGGTAAAAAAAGATGTTGAGCAATAAATATATGGTTTTTTTGTTTATTTGTCTATGTTTTTTTTTTTTCCTTTTCAAGCAATTTGACGAATTTCTTTGCCGCAAGTGAAAGTTCTCGGTCATTTCTGAAAATCACTCCGACCGGACGTTGCCAGTCTTTTTCTTTCAATTGAATCACCGAAAGTTGTCCGTTTTTTTCTTCGTCTATGACACTCGGATGTGGAACAATTGCTATTCCAAAACCGACTTCTACCGCCCGTTTGATTGTTTCAATGTTATCAAATTCCGCGGCTTTATTTACGCTAACTCCATAAGAACGCAGGATCTTATCGGTTGCTTTGCGGGTTGGAACATCACGTTCAAACAAAACAAAGTCCTGACCTTTTAAATCTTTTGCCTTTATTTCTTTATGGTCTGCAAATTTATGGTCGGGCGGAGTAATTACAACAAGTCTGTCGCTTTGCATTGCGACAATATCAATTCCGCGACGTGGTTCGGGAAATGCAACGACACCGAGTTCGACAATTCCTTTTAGAACGTCTCTGATCACTCGTGTCGTTCGTGAATATTCAAGGTCAATTTTTGCATCGGGAAACTTTGACATAAACTCGCGGACTTTCGGCGGAAGTTCGTGTAATCCAATGCTGTAAACGGTGGCGACTTTTACAACGCCGGTTATTTTTCCGACAATCGTATTGATGCTTTCATTTAATTGGCTATAAGCATCCAAAACATTTTTGCTTTCATGATAAAAAACTTCGCCCGGCGGAGTTAGGCGAATTTCACGTCTGCCGCGAACACGCTCTAATAACTTGCGTTTAAATTTTTCTTCCAATGTCCGAATCTGCTGGCTGACCGCAGATTGCGTTATAAAATTTCTTTCGGCGGCGATAGAAAAACTTTGCATTTCAACTAGGTCGCAAAATATTTTTAATGTTTCAATGTGCATAATTTATTAGTATTGCTATAATTTCTTTGTTTAATATATTAATTGTATCTTATAAAAGCCAAAATAAGCCTGTCAAGCAGGTTATTAGTTGTTCTACACAAACTTCAAAAAAGAATTCATTTTATCTAATTTAAGAAAAAAGATAATATAGTGGATAATAACTTTAAGGATAAATGGGAAAGATTTGGAATAGTTATTCTGCGGATTAATAAATGTCTTTGATTTTTCAAGCAATTAGCAAATATAATGAAATTGATTTCCGCAATAATACAATCCACAACCAAAAAAGAGGCTGACAAATGGCATCAAAATTTAGCAGAACATTTCTGCTTCGCAAATTACATCAATTAACCGGCATTGTTCCGCTTGGGATGTTTTTCTTCGTACATATGTTCACGAATGCAAAAGCAATGAACGGCGACAAGGTTTTTAATGATGCGGTCGCAGATATACATCATCTACCGTTTCTATTATTTATCGAGATATTCGGTATCTTTTTGCCGCTTTTATATCACTCCGTATATGGAATTATTATTTCGGCGGAAGCAAAAGTAAATGTTGGAAATTATGGTTATGAAAGAAACTGGCTCTACCTGTTTCAAAGAATTACGGGAATTTTCTTATTCGTATTTATATTGTTTCATCTACTGCATTTGCGTTTCGGACTTTTTGGCGGATTTGGTTTAACTGACATTGCCGTAGCGGGAAATGCAGATAAAGCATTTTCGATTGTCGCCGGAGATTTTCAATCAATCGGAATCTTACTGTTTTACCTGTTAGGAATTGCGGCAACAGCTTGGCATTTGGGTTACGGACTTTTCTTATTTGCAGTTGATTGGGGATTAGTGATTGGCGAAAAAGCCCAAAAATATGCACTTTATGTTTGTGCTTCGGTTGCTTTAGGACTTTTTGCAGTCGGTGCAAACGCTGCATTTTCATTTGTTCGCCCGTGCGGACTTCTGCCAAGTATTTTGTGTGAGCAAAAAGTGGAGACAATTGATAAACCTGTAAATATTAATCAATCGGAAAAATTTTAAATAGATAACAAAAGAAGAAAATGGCATCAAATAACGGATTAAAAATAGCGGTTGTCGGCGGCGGATTAGCCGGACTTGCGGCGACTATGAAAATTGCAGAAGCGGGACACGATGTGGATTTGTTTTCGGTTGTTCCTGTAAAACGCTCGCATTCGGTGTGTGCTCAAGGCGGGATAAACGGTGCTGTAAATACAAAAGGTGAAGGCGATTCGCCTTGGAAACATTTTGACGACACGGTTTATGGCGGCGATTTTTTGGTGAACCAACAACCTGTTAAACAAATGTGCGATATGGCACCCGATATTATTTATTTGTTTGACCGAATGGGCGTTCCTTTTTCACGAACGAAAGAAGGTTTGTTGGATTTTCGCAGGTTTGGCGGAACGCTTCATCATCGAACAGCTTTTGCAGGTGCTTCGACGGGACAACAACTTTTATATGCTTTGGATGAGCAGGTTCGTAAACACGAATCAGACGGAAAAGTAAATAAATACGAAGGTTGGGAAATGCTTTCGCTAGTTCTGGACGATCATCAAGTTTGTCGCGGGTTGATCGCAATGAATTTGCAGACGCTTGAATTGAAATCGTTTCAAGCCGACGCAGTAATTATGGCATCGGGCGGACCGGGAATGATCTGGGGCAAATCAACCAACTCGCAAGTTTGCACAGGAAGTGCGATCTCGGCTTGTTATCAGCAAGGTGCGAAATATGCGAACGGAGAATTTATCCAAGTTCATCCGACCTCGATTCCGGGTGAAGACAAATTGCGTCTGATGAGCGAATCGGCACGCGGCGAAGGCGGCAGAGTTTGGGTTCCGAAAAATCAGGGTGACACACGCAGTCCGCAAAGCATTCCGAACGAAGAGCGT
>JBGTHN010000266.1:0-2651 GCA_041746235.1 Pyrinomonadaceae bacterium
AGAAATATCCGGTAACGTACATCTTTTCGCAAAGTGTCCAGTTTCGGATCTGTTCCAAACCAAACCATCCATTCGTTTCGTTCAGCGATCGCTTTTTCAAACCATTTAAAAGCTTCGTCGTTTTCGCCGATCGCTGCAAAAGCCATCGCTATAAAATAAGGTTTAACGTGTCCTTTTTCAGCATTTTCCAGCAATTCATTTACTATTTTGCGAGCCTCTTCTATTTGACCTTCAGCGGCATAAGCATAGCAAAGCATATATTTTGCCATCGCCGAATTTCTCCACAAAAGTATGCCTTTGCTTAATGCTTCAACCGCTTCTTTTGCTCTTCCAAAATGTGCCAAACTATTTCCGAAGTGCATAAGTCCTTGCGGAAAATCCGATTTCATTTCATTGGCTTGTTCGGATTTTGCAATGCCTTGTTTAAAATCTTTGCCTTGATAAAAAGTCCACGAAGTCATCAGTTTTGCACGAGGCGAGAGCGGATCGAGTTCTTCGGCTTGTCTGATCTCATCATAAGCTTCATCAAAAATCCCTTGTGTCGAGTAAAAGTTGGAATAACATTCGTGAGCAAAATGATTATTTGGATTAAGTTCCAAAGCACGTTTTATGAGCCGTTCCGCTTCCGACCAATTCCAATCAAAAAGCAAAGTTACAAATGCGAGAAGTGCGTATGCTTCGCCGAGAGAATCGTCAATACTTAATGCGGTTTGAATATATTCTTTAGCTTTCGGATAAGCATTTTGAGAAGGAAGTTCGCCGAAAACCGACGACCAAATATAGAAATCGGCAATTCCTAAATGTGGCAAAGCATAATCTGGATCAATTTCAATTGCTTCGTTATAACATTGAATTGATTTCAAAAGTGCTTCATCAGTAAATTGATTTGCAAAATATCGCCCACGCAAATATGCCTGATATGCTTGTGTGTTGTTTGTTCCGCGTTTTTCAAGCCGGCGACGTTCTCTGCCTGTAAGTTGCGGAAGCAAAACCTTCGCCACCTTTTCGCTGATCGAATCTTCGAGTTCAAGAACATCCGTAAATTTTTCGTCAAACTTTTCCGCCCAACGAGCCGAATTTTCGCCAACACTTAGAAGTTGAACCGAAACACGGATTCTATCTCCGACACGCCTGATCGTTCCGTCCAAAATAAAATTAACGCCGATCTTTTTGCCCGCCTCAATCGGATTTTCTTCAGCAAAAGGCAAAACCGAACTCGTCGGACGAACAATCAACCTACGCACACCGCTCAGACGCGAAACTAATGCGTCAGCCAAACCAATTCCGAGAAAAATGTCATCCGTATTTTTTGAACTTTCCGCACCAATTATCTTAAAAGGCAAAATCGCCACAGATTTTTTCCGCCTTTTTTTAATCGCAACGGTTTCAACATATACGCTTTCGGCTTTAACGGGACGATTTTCAAGATAGTTTGTAATATCTTCGGCAAATTCGGCGGCTGATTTATAACGTCTGGCGGAATTTTTATTTAATGCTTTTAAAACTATTTTATCCAAATCTTTTATATTCGGATTGGAAATTGATGTTTCGCGAGAATGTTGAAGTTCAGCAAACAAATTCCCTTCTTGTGAGATAAACGAAAGATCCTCAATTTCCATTTCCGCATCCGAATTTGTAACTGATGGTGGCAAAGGCATTTCTTCCTGAATTATCCGTACGACTTCATGCGGAACTTGTCTTTTCAGACGATACGGACGATGTCCGGTTAAAATTTCGTATAAAATAACGCCGAGACTGTAAATATCCGAAGAATTGCTAATATGTTCCCCGCTAATTTGTTCGGGAGAAGCATATTCGGGAGTCATCACACGCATTGCCGTCGCTGTTGTGTCAATTTCCGTTTCGTTTAAATTGCAATCCAAAACCTTGGCAATTCCAAAATCAAGCAATTTTGTAGTTCCGTCCGGTTTGACTAAAATATTCGATGGCTTCAAATCCCGATGGATGATCTTTTTCTGATGAGCGGCTTCGACAGCTTCGCATATTTGCCGAAAGATCTGCAATCTTTCTTTTATGTCTAATTTGTTGTCGTTGCAGAATTGATAAAGAGGTTTTCCTTCGATGTATTCCATCACAAAATAAGGCAAACCATCTTCCGTCGAACCGCCGCCGAGAAAATATGCAATATTCGGATGGTCAAGCGTGGCAGTAATTTGTCGTTCACGCCGAAAACGTTTGAGAATCAAGTCCGTATCCATTCCGCGTTTAATGAGTTTTACAGCGACGGTCTGGCGAAATTCGCCGTCCACACGGTTTGCCAGATAGACGATTCCCATTCCGCCACGCCCGAGTTCTTCGGTGAGTTCATAAACGCCGATTCGTCTGCCAATCATCGGACTCTCATAATTTTCCGGCAATGATTCCATCCAAAAATGATTCTATAAAATTTGTTATGAAAATTGGAAATCTATTTTAGCATTTTTATAGCTGTTTCTACACGCATTGTTTGAAATCAAAACAATAAGGATTTTTGTAATATACTGATACTTTTTCAAATTGTTTTACGCTTTATAAAATAGAAAGAGATTGAATAAACAAAAATATTGGTGATTGATTATGAAATTTGCAAAATACATTTTTAACATTGCGGCAATATATGGCTTGGTATTGCTTGTTCCGCAATATTTTCT
>JBGTHN010000267.1:0-2112 GCA_041746235.1 Pyrinomonadaceae bacterium
TTCCATACTGAAATAAAAGCATATCGCCGTCATTTTCTTCATCAATTTCTTTGAATTTAATATCTTGGAAATAATCAATAAAAATTGTCGGAAATGAATCAAGGGAAAGGCTTGATTTATCTAAGCCTTTCCCTTTCAAAAAAAGTATGAATGAGTTTTCTATCGTTTTATCATCCATTAATATTTCATCAATTCATTTATTGCATCTTCAACATTTTCAACCTGCGGCAAAATGTAATCTTCCATTTGCGGAGCGTAAGCGACAAATGTATCGGTTGCACCAACTCTGCGAACCGGAGCGTCTAAATATTCAAACAACTCGTCCGAAATTCTTGCCGCAATCTCTGCTCCGTAGCCATAAGAAATTGAATCTTCGTGAGCGACGATAACACGATTTGTTTTCTTGACCGTTTTGACGATCGCATCCCAATCGTAAGGCGAGAGAGTTCTAAGGTCAACAATTTCAACTGTAATTCCGTGATCTTTTTCGACCTTTTTCGCCGCTTGTCTTGAGCGTTCGACCAATGCACCATAAGTGATTATCGAAATGTCGTTTCCTTCGCGGGTAACTTTCGCTTTGCCGAACGGGATCATAAATTCGTCCGAAGGATATTCGGATTTGTTATAAACCTGACGATATAGATGTTTGTGTTCGAGGAACAAAACAGGATCGTCGCAACGAATAGACGTTCGCAATAAACCGTTCGCATCCAAAGCACTTGAAGGATAAACGACACGCAAACCCGGAATTTGTGTGAACAGCGAAACGCCGCTTTGCGAGTGATAAACTGCTCCGCCTTTCAAATATCCACCAACCGGAACACGCATTACAACAGGCGATTTCCAATCTCCGTCGGCTCTCCAACGCATCAATGCCAACTCGTTTCGGATTTGGTGATAAGCGGGAAAAATGTAATCAAAGAATTGAATTTCAACAACAGGTTTTAAATTTCGTGTCGCCATTCCAACTGCACGTCCGACGATGTTTGCTTCTGCCAAAGGTGAATTAAAAACTCTAGCCGAGCCAAACTCTCTTTGCAGATTTGCCGTAACTTTAAATACGCCGCCTTTTCCTTTGACGGTTTCGATATATTCTTCACGCGAAACATCGGCAACGTCTTCGCCGAAAATCACGATTCTCGGATCACGTTTCATTTCCGAGTGCAGACAACGATTGATAAGATCAACCATCGTTCCCGGTTTGCCGGAAAGTTCCGCACCGTCTTCGTTATCGAATTCTTTTGAAGTCGGATCAACATCAGGTGAATAAACATTGCGAAGAGCCGTTTCGGGTGCAGGTTGCGGACTTGCGAGTGCTTCATCTGTTGCCACAGTAATTTCCGCATCAACTTCTTTTCGCAATTTTTCGAGGTCTTCCGAAGAGATGATTCCTTCGGTCATCAAGAATTCTCCAAAAGTTTTGATCGGATCATTTTCCGCATCTTCCTGACGTTCTTCTTCGGGACGGTACAATTTTTCATCATCCGAAAGTGAGTGCGAATATGGACGAATTACTTTGGCGTGAATGAATGCCGGACCTTTTCGTTCGCGGCAATATTTAACGGCTTTTTGGAAAACTTCATAAGATTCAAGCGGGTCTGTTCCGTCACACTTTTGAATCAACATATTCGGAAAACCGACAACAAGATCGGAAATACTTCCGCCCGCCGTTCCGACTTCGACCGGAACTGAGATCGCATAACCATTATCTTCAACAAGGAAAATTACAGGCAATTTCAAATTACAAGCCGTGTTCAATGCTTCCCAGAATTCGCCTTCCGAGGTTGTTCCGTCGCCGACCGACATATAAACAACTTCATCGCCTTTAAAGCCCGTAACTTTGTCCTGCATTTCTTCGACCAATGATGCACGATAAGACGCTTCCGCCGCACCAACAGCGTGAAGTGCCTGCGTTCCCGTTGGGCTTGATTGCGTTGGAACATTTAACTTAACGCTTCCCCAATGCGAAGGCATTTGTCGCCCGTGTGAATTCGGATCGGCTTCTGCACCAACCGCTGATTGCAACATTTCCGTCGGTGTCATTCCCAATTGCAACATCAAAGCACGATCACGATAATACGGATAAAACCAATCGTATCCGGCTTTCATAGC
>JBGTHN010000268.1:0-3466 GCA_041746235.1 Pyrinomonadaceae bacterium
TTCGATTGCCAAAAGGTGCAATCATTGATAAATAAATCGCTGATAATAAAATCCAAGAAATCGTTTTTTTCATTTTATATATTTCCTCACGCAGGAGTTTTGAAGAATTAATTTGTTCCCGATAAAAGATTAGCTTTTCAAGACCTTTATCTTACTCCAAATCATTCTTTTAAACTAGCTTTGGTTTTTTAGACACAACAACCCTTCCGTGTTTGAGAACGAATCGGTTTTTAGTTTCTTGCAAGTTCCAAAAATATTTTTTTTACTGAAAGTTTTTTGTAGGCATTTCATTTGTTAATCAATTACGACCAAAGCGGTTTCGCCACCACCGGCAGCGACATTTACCAAGGATGAAGATGAAAGTCTGACGAGTCCGCCTTCGACTTTTCCTAAGAACAAAAACGGGTCAAAATCTACGAGCAAATTTTCCGTAAAAATTTTGTTATCGTGATATGTAAGGAAATCTATTTTCTCGATCTTCACACGTTTCTGCACAACAAAAGATTCTTTTAGGGCTTTTTCTAACTCAGTTTCCCAGACGCTTTCCGAACTTTCCCAACCAAAAACAACACCGTGTCCGCCGTAATCATCGTTTGGTTTAAGTGTAAATTCATCTCTGTTTTTCCTGATATATTCGATTAAATCAATTTCTTTATTCTCAAAATTGGTTTTCATTTCCCGAACTCGGCGTGTCCAAGGAATATGTTTTTTTATTATTTTGATCTGTTCATCGTTGAAAATATGTTGGAATTTTTCATCGCTGGCAACCGCAAAACTTGCTTTTTTGTGTGGAACTTTTGCACGAAACGAATTAGCCATAAAAACATTTCCGTCTCGATAAGCGTTTGAAAGCGGATTGTCGTCATCAAATTTTTCGAGGAATTCGTGAATCAAAACCCGTTTATAAAATATGTCAATTTCAAAACTTCCGACGTGAAGAAATTTCCCGTTGTATTCGAGTTCAGACGGATCAATTATTGAACATTTATAACCTTCGGATTCATAGTATTCTTTCAAAACAACGAATTCGCTAACAGTTGCAACATCTTTCCAATCAACTATGGCGATGTTTGGTTTTTCTTTTTTTCCGCCGAATTCTCTGTATGATTCAACTAAAGATTCAAGTAACTTTTCGTGCGGTTTTGGCAGCCAATGTTTATTATTTTCTAAAAATTGACGAACTTCGGGGATTTTGAACAAAACTTTTTCGATCTGCATTTGGTCAATAATTCCGGCTGGAGTTTCGGCGTTATATTCAAGAAATTTGAAATCTTCGCCGTGCAGAAATGTATCAAGTCGGCTCGAATGACTTACTCCCGTATAACCCGGATCAATGCGTGCCATTTTTTCTTCCATTTCGGTTAGATCAAGTTCGGCAAGAATTTCGTCATTTTCAAAAGCCACTGAAGTCATAGTTTCAAATGCTTCCGCTAATGTTTCAGCCGCATACACAATTTCTTGATATTTGCTGCGTGTCATAAAACACGGACGCAAGAAAGGTGCGAATGGTCGTCCGTGATCGAGAATTCCCAGATCACTTTGGGCTTTGCTCAGTTCCTCGAAAAGCTCCGTGTTATTTTGATGAGTGTTAATAATTTCATTTTCCAGTTCGCTAATCTTTTTTTCGAGTTTTTTGTTCATAACTTATTAAGGTAAAATACTTTTACTATTAAAAGAAATGCGACTTTTAGAAAAAATCTACATTCTTTTGGTTTTTATTATTAAATTAAGTCGTTTTTCCTGTTATACTTTATTCTAGTATTTGCAACTTTGACGATATAGAGTCGTAAAGTATTGTGATAATAAAGTTTTTTTAACATAAAATTTTAGGAGCTGATTAGAAAAAATGGGATTGTGGTTAAGAATTAAGAGAATGTTTAGAGCCGGAACGGGAGCGGCATTGGACAAAATAGAAAACCCCGAAATGGTTCTTCAGCAAACCGTTAGAGATATGCGGGACAGAGTTCCCGAACTCAATAACTCGGTTGCACAAGTAATGGCGACTGAACGGCTATTGCTAAAGAACAACGAACGACTTGAAGAACAAGTGGTTGATCTGGATTCCAAGATCAAAGCCTCTGTTAAAATGGGACGCGATGATATTGCAACTGCATATATCGGTCAATTGCAACAGGCAAAACTTGATTTGGAAAAAACTACGGCACAACTTGAATATGCTGCCAATGCTTCTGCTCAAGCAAAGAAAGCACGAGATAATTATGTGCTGAATATGAAGAAACGCACGGCAGAAGCGATGCAACTTATCAGTGCATCCAAACAAGCCAAACTTCAAGAACAGCTTGCACAGACAATGGAATCGTTCGACATCGGCGACGATGCTTCAACATTCAACGAAATGCGTGAGAAAATTGATCGTCGCGTTGCCGCCGCTGAAGCAAAACTTCAACTCGGCACTTCGTCAGTTGATAATCAAATGCAGGACATTGAACGCGAAGCAATGGACATTCAACTTCAAGATAAATTGCTTGCATATAAACAAGAGATGGGTTTATTGGGCGAAGGAACAAGCAGTGAGAAAAAACAAATTTCAGCAGGTGAAGCCGGAGCAACGGAAGATTCAAATGAATCAAATTCCGATGGAAAATCTACCGACCAATTACTTGCCGAAGCGGAAGAATTGTTAAAAAATGCGAATAATTAAACTATTTTCAAGTATTTGATTATTCGCAAAACTCTAAAAGGAAAAGTAGCATCAAACTATTCAATTAGTTATGGCAGATTTAGCAAAGTATCAACAATCAATAGAAAAATTCAATTCTTCTTATGCCAAGGAAGCCTTAAAAGAACCTGTGAACTTTTGGGGATTGGCTGGTTTTGCGGTCGCAGCGGCTTATACACAAAGTTTTATACCTTTGTTGGTCGCTTTAATGTTTGAATTTGTTTATGTTCTGGTCGTTCCGAATATTCCGTCTTATCGCAAACTTGTGGTTTCGCGTGAACGTCAAAGATTAAAAGCCTTAAACAAATCGCAACGTGAGAAAATGATAAAATCTTACAGCCCGCGTGAACGTGAAGCTGTTGAATATCTTCGTTGGCAAAAAAATAAAATTCAGGAAAATTACAAAAAGTTCTCCGGTGCCAGACAGTTACCGACCAATCTTTTGTCTTTAGACAGGCGTTGGGAAGATTTTGTTGACCTGCTTGATATTTATCGTCGTCGCAAACAACATCTTAAATCTATTAATCGTCAGGCGGTTCACAATCAACTTGCACAGGCTTTTCGTGCGGCGGAAAATTCCGAAGACGATAAAACTAAACGCATCCAACAAACAAATGTTGAGATATTAAAACGTCGTCTTGCTTCATTTGATGAACTTGAAAGAAGCGTCAAATTGGTCGAAGGACAACTTCAATCGATCGAAAATTTCTTTGGCTACTTAAACGACGAGATCGTTACAATGTCCACGCCCGAAAAATTCTCTTTGCTTGATTTTGAACAACTTTC
>JBGTHN010000269.1:0-2588 GCA_041746235.1 Pyrinomonadaceae bacterium
TTGAAGAAACGCGTTTTTTTCTAAATGTCGCATCATTTGGTTTGAGTGCGGCGATCGGTGACAGAGTCAAGGCAAATTCTTTTTTCAAATGGATTCCATTTGGAGAGACAATTCGCGGAAAAGCTAATTTTGCTTATTCGACCTTGCAGGAAGTCCTCGAACTGGAATACAAATCGGTTAATGTTATAATTGACGATAAAGTTAAACATTCGATCCAAACATTAAACTTCTGCGTATGCAATGCAAGGTTTTTCGGTGGCGGAATGAAAATCGCTCCCGATGCCAAGATCAACGACGGGCAGTTTGATGTGGTCAATATCGGCGATATAAATACTGCCAGAATTTTGCTCAACGGTTACAAACTTTATAGCGGTTCGCATCTTGAACTGCAGGAAGTCAATAGCACTTTGGCAAAGAAAATCGAAGTTTCCCCCGCAGACGATAAAGAAATAATAAACATTGAAACCGATGGCGAATTACCCGGAAAATTACCCGCGACTTTCGAGATTTTGCCGAAGGCTTTAAAGATCAGAGTTCCAAAAACATAAAAAGCGATGACAAAAACATTTTGCCAAAGATTAATTGATTCGTGTGAAAAACATTCAAACAAAGTAGCGATGCGGGTGGTTGGTGACGAATCGGAAACATACAATTTTGGTGAAATGTTGAGCCAAATTCGGAGTATTGCATATCGTTTACAACAGGAAGATGTAAAGGTCGGCGACAGAGTTGCGGTCATCGGCGAAAATCATCCGTGTTGGGCAATTTCATATCTGGCGACACTTTATGCAGGTGCGATCTGTGTTCCGCTTGACCCAAATGGCGAGATCGAAACGATCACAAATTTCCTCGAAGATTCCGAAGCGAAAGTTGCATTTCTTTCACCGCACGTTACAGAAAAATATCATCATATTCAAGAAAAATTGGGCAAACATATTCCCGCAGTCGTTTGGAGAAATGAAAATTCAAGCAACGGTTTTCAAAAGTTTGAAGACTGGTCAAAAACCGATTTCCCTGCTGAATTTGCAAAAAAAGAAACCCCTGCAACAAATAAAGATAATGCAATTTTGATCTACACTTCGGGAACAACCGGAAAACCAAAAGGCGTTCTGCTTTCGCACGGAAACATTGCCGCCGAATTGGATGCAATTGATAAAGTTTTGGAATTTGACGAAACAGAATCGGTTTTAAGTTTGCTACCGCTTTTCCACGTCTATCTGCAAATCGTTAATTTATGGCTGGCGGCAACAAAAGGTGCGGAAGTTTTTTACTTAAAAGAACTTGCACCGGACGAATTATCAAAGGCAATGCTTGAAAGCAAAATGACCGTTTTAACAAGCGTGCCGAGACTTTGGTATTTGTTTCATAAAAAAATCTTTGATGCTGTTGCTTCACAACCGAAAGCTATTCAGACTTTATTCAAAATAATGCTCAAAACGAATGGTTTTACGAGAGATTATTTGAATGTAAATCTCGGGAAAATCTTTTTCAAAAAAGTTCACGATTCATTTGGCGGTAATTTAGGTTTGGCAGTTTCGGCGGGTTCACGTTTTGATGCTGACGTGGCGATTGATTTTCATCGTTTAGGTTTTAATATTATTCAAGGTTACGGTTTAAGCGAAACAAGCGGAGCGGCAACGGCAACTTATTTGGACGATAATCGAATCGGTTCGGTCGGCAAACCGATGCTCGGTGCAGAAGTAAAAATAGACAAACCCGATCAAAATGGCGAAGGCGAAGTTTTGATTCGTGGAACGATGGTTTTTGAAGGTTATTACAATAATCCAAAAGCGAACAAAGAAGCATTTACAGAAGATGGTTGGTTTAGAAGCGGCGACTTAGGCAAATTTGATAAAGACGGACATTTATATATTGTCGGACGTGCAAAAGATGTGATCGTTCTGCCTTCGGGAAAAAATGTGCATCCCGAAGACCTTGAAGTGCATTATTTGAAATCGCCTCTGGTCGAAGAATTGTGTGTTTTGGGCGTTGAAGATAAAGAAGCAAACCACAAAGGTGCGGAAAAACTCGTCGCTGTCGTTGTTCCCGATTTTGCTTATTTGAAATTAAACAACATCGCTAATTCAAAAGAAGTTATTCGTTTTGATCTGGATAATTTGGGACGTGAATTGCCCGAATATCAAAGAGTTCGTGATTATATCGTCCGTTCCGAACCGATTCCGCGAACCGCTACACGCAAGATAAAACGCTTTGAACTGCAAAAAGAAATCGTCGCCGAAGGATTAACCGATTCTGATTCAAACGATATAAAAGTTTGGGAAATTAACGAATCGGATAAATCGCTAGTTACCTCAAAAGCGGGAATTGCATTATTTAATGCCATCAAGCAACAAAAACCCGACACATCGGAGATTCATCCCGAAATGAATTTGGAAATTGATCTACGACTCGATTCACTCGCCCGTGCAGAGATTTTAGCAAGTCTTGAACAATCTTTTAATTTTGAGTTTGATACGGAAAAAGCAACGCAGGCATTTAAAGTTGGAGAATTAATAAATCTAACGCAAACGACAGCCAATTCCGAAAATTATCAAGGTGATATTGCAACCGAATTTAACTGGCAAAAA
>JBGTHN010000270.1:0-3256 GCA_041746235.1 Pyrinomonadaceae bacterium
TAAGAGGATGGATAAAGGATATTTAATATCGGCTTTTAATCAAGCATTTATCCCTTTAATCCTGTCTATCCCTGTTAAATTATTCTTTCAACTGTGTAACTCCTAAATTAATAAATGGTTGATGTTTTACGAAATTCAATAATTTCCGATCTGAGTGGTTAGGTATCTGATAATTTGAGTTTTAGTTTTTGGAGAGGTGATGTATGACTAGAGCAGTTTCAATTCATATTGGGTTAAATAAATTAACCTATTCTCATTACAATGGTACAGAATTCGGAGATCTTGAATCTTGCGAAAAAGATGTTGATGATATGGAAAGAATTGCCGAGCATCATCATTTTACCGAGCAAACAAAGCTGAAAACTGAGCAAGCAAAGAAAGATGTTGTTATATCTGAGATAAAGAAGTATACGAAAAATGGTAACTATGCTCTTAATACTGATGATTTTTTGTTAATTACATTTTCAGGTCACGGTGCTCGAAAGAAGAGCGGTGAATACAATAATTACGATGAGGGATGGTGTCTTTATGACAAGATAGTATTTGACGACGAACTTGTTGATCTTTTGACGGATTTTAATGAAGATGTTCGTATTCTAATTATCTCAGATAGTTGTTTTAGCGGTGGCGTTATTGATTATCCCAAGATGGGAATCACAAGAGAAGTTAAACTTCTATTGGAAAATAAGGGATTTGATTTTTGTAATTTCGAGAACAAACTTTTAGTTGAAATGGGTTACGATTTCGCGGATTACGATAGAAAAATTTGGGAGAAAAATAGACAAATTTTATATAGGAAAGCGATTAAGGATAATTTGACATTTAATTTGGAAAAACTGGATCAACTGGAGTTACTGGAGTTAATCGAAACGGAGGTTAAAAATTTGCCAATCGGTCTGGTTAAACATCTTTATCGGAAAGATCAAGACTATTATGACTCTGAACTGAATACTGCCAGAGAAAGTTTGATAAACAAGTTTGGAAAAAAAACAAATGATGAGTATCTCAGATCGGGAAAAGCAACAGTTTTGCTACTTGCCGCCTGCAAAGAAGATCAATTAACGTTCGCTAGAAAAAATGCAAATCAAAACAGCGAGTTCACCGACTCCTTTAAAAAAATTTGGAATAACGGGAACTTTACTGAAAGTAATTATTCTCAATTTATAGCTTCGATTCTGATCGAAGTTCAGAAAATTAGAAGGACACAAATACCGATATTTACTCCTAAAGGTAAGAAAAATCCTGCTTTTGAGAATCGTAAACCCTTTTTAATATAATTTTGGTTATACAAATATTAGTCAGCTACTACTGTGCCAGCACAACTTGAACCCGAACCTGCTGTGCATCCAAAGCAATGAGTATTTGTCATAATCTCTCGATCAAAAAATGTATCGGGTGAAAAATCTTGTATTTTTTGCCCGACTTCTGGAGTCACAGGAATATCGAGCATTTGATTAAAATCGCAGTTGTAGAGATTGCCGAGCCAATCTACGCTTAAAGTGTTGCGGCACATTAAGCCTTCGACGGTGGAAGGGTTAAAAGCGTTGACGAGTTTTTGCATATAAGACGTTTCGTTTTTTGAGCGTCTGAGCCAATCCAAATATCTGGCGATCGGCATATTTGTGATCGTATATAAATTGTTGAAAACTAAATTGTAGCGGTCTTTTAGTTCACGTTTGAAATCGGCTTCGATGGCGGTTTGTTCGGGCGGCAGAAATGCTCCGACGGGATTGTAAACGAGATTCAAAATCAAACCACTTTCTTCGATTCCATAACCGACTGCGTTTAATTTTTTTAATGCTTCGACGCTCTTTTCAAAAACACCTTCGCCACGTTGGGCATCGGTTTGTTGTTGCATAAAATACGGCAAACTGCACACGACTTCGACTTCATTTTCCGCAAAAAATTCGGGTAGATCATCAAATCCTTTTTCAAACATCACGGTCAAATTATGTCTGACCATAATTTTTGCACCCGTTTTTTTCGCTTCGGTTACGAAATAACGAAAATCGGGAATTAATTCGGGAGCTCCACCTGTTATGTCGAGCGTTGGAATTTTATATTTTCGCAAAACTTCCAAACACGCATCAATCGTTTCGCGTTGCATAATCTCTGTTCGTGTCGGTGAAGCGTCAACGTGGCAATGTTTGCAGGCTTGATTGCAAAGTTTGCCGACATTCACTTGCAAAATCTCAACTTTGGTTGAACGCAAATTCAGATTATTTTGATTTAACTTTTCCTCAAACGAAACAGGCGATTCCGGTAAAGAAGATTTACCATTACGGCGTGTGATTTGTATTTGTGCGGTTGTTGTCATAATAAAAGGAACGCCAGCATCTTGCTGGCAATGGACGCTTCTAAGCGTCCAAGCAAAGTTTGTTAACTTTAAAGTTTAGCTGAAACTTTCAGGTTGCCACGTTTGTTTTCGTGCTGTCGCACTCATTGCAAGCGGGACGCTTGCGTTCCGACCAATTACATCGAAATTTTATCGTGTGCATTATGCGATTGAATGCCGTGAATCAATGATGCACCGCCGCGAATTGCTGATGCAAGGTGCATTGCTTCGGTCATTTGTTCCATATTCGAACCGTTTTCCAAACTCGAATTTGTATAAGCGTCTATGCAATAAGGGCATTGGATCGTTACGGCGACTGCCAAACCGATCAGAGCTTTTTCACGTTTTGATAAAGCACCTTCTTCCTGACACGCTTTATACCAAGCCATAAATTTCTCAAACAGTTCGGGCGAATGTTTACCGACTTCGCCGAACCTTTCCAAATCTTCTTCTTCGTAATAGCTCATAAAATTAGTTTTGCAATTTTAATAAAAACTTTTCAACTTGCCTTCGGTGTCGAAGGATGTGCATAACCGCGTGTTCGAGTAATTGTTCCAAATCTTCGGAAAAATCGCCTTTTCTCTCGATGATGACTTGTGCCATTTCTTCATAACTCAATTCCCATTTTCCGTCGAGCGTTTCGATGGTGTAATCAAGCATTTTATCGAATTCATCAATTATATCGGATTTTTCGATTTGCGGACGTTCATCGCCCAATGATTTATGCGGAATAGAATAATAACGGCGTATCGAATTGGCATAACCGTAACCTGCGTGAACGACGTGGTTCATCATTGTTTGAATCGAACGACAATCAGCATCTTCCGTTTCGGCATCAACGATTTTTACATAATATTCGCTTCCGATATTTTCGAGAATTGATTTTAATTCAGATGCGGCACGTTCATATTCGTCCATCAA
>JBGTHN010000271.1:0-6412 GCA_041746235.1 Pyrinomonadaceae bacterium
GACTCATTATCTCCCTTTCTCCCTTTCTCCCTTTCTCCCTTTCTCAATTATCGCCCGCAATTCATCAACCTTCGCATCCCAACTCTCGTGGCTTATCTCGTCGCTGATAATTTCCTTTTCGATCGGATTATTCAAAGCATTTTCGATCTGTTCGATAAAATGTTCGTGACTTTCCCCAACCAAACAATGTTTCAAGATACGCACTTCGGGAATGTCAGTCGAAACCGTTTGCAAACCCGCAGCCAGATATTCACGCACTTTCAAAGGATTTGCCGCAAGCGTTAGATCATTTATAACAAACGGATTAAGTGCCACATCAAAACCTTTACAATAATTCGGCAATTCTTCGTAAGGTTTTCTACCGAGAAAATGAACATTTTTCACATCGTTCAAAACCTTAACTTTTTGCTCGGCATCAACGGCAATTTTACCGATCAAAACAACTGAACCATCTTTATATTTTTCGGCGATCTTTTTTATCAATTCAAAATCAACCCAATCTGCAAGAAGTCCGTGAAAACCGATGATCGGCTTCGGCAAATTTTTGATCTCAGCCGGAATTTCCGTCGCATCATCGAGCGATTTTCTAAAGTGTTTCCAATCCGTTCCGTGTCTGATTATCTGCGTATTTTCATTATATTTTTTCTTGTCGTCAAAAAGTTTTTCCGCCGAAACAACGACCAAACCTGCCTTGCGAAATAGTTCTTCTTCGATCTCCTTCAAACCACTCGCAACACCCGTAAATTCGGTGTAATCATCAACACAATAATAGATAATTTCGCTTTCGTTCAACTTACCCGCAAGCAAACCCGCCGCCGGATTAAAAACCATATTTATCGGTCGCTCGAACTTCAATTTCCGCATCGCTTTTTTAACTTGCGAAAGCAAAAACTTTTGATTAAACGAACGCACCAGCGAACTTCCATAAGTTGGAATTGCCAAAGGATTCAGCACAAATATATTCGGCTCAACTTCTCGAACAGGTTCGGTAAATTTCTTTAGTTTCGTAAACATCCGCTTCACATCTTTCGTCGAAGCCGTTGGCATACGATTGGCAATCGCGTTGATCCAAAGTATGCGATTGTCTTTTGAAAGCACACGCATCAAATGAGTTTTAGAAAGCGGATCACCAGTCCAATCGTGCGAAAAACATAAAATATCCTGCCCACGCAAAACGTCGGATTGAACTTTGGTTTGATCTTTAATTTGTGAAGTTTCAGCAACTAACATTTTAATAATCTTGAGTCTTGAATCTTAAATCTTGAATTATTTCTTCCCTGCAATATTCTTGAGTTTAGATTTTACCGAAGGCGGCAAATTGCGATAAGTTTTTAGTCCGAATTTGATAATTCCTTCCTTCATATCGTGAACGTGCAGAAAACTCATATCCATTTTATATCGTTGCGTGTGAACCAACTCACCGCCGAAACGTCGCAAAAAGAGATGCGAACCACCCATCGAATAATGCGTAAAACCTTGTTCGCAAGCCCATTCGATCGAACGCCAACCGATCAGATCATTCGGGCGAAGTTTTTGATATTCCACCAAAGAATTATTCGCCGCATATTCGATAACGCCACCTTTGCAAAAACGATAGTAACTGCCTGCAATTACTTTTCCTTCGTATTTTGCAATAAATGTCCTGCGATAATCTTTCTGTGAATGAGCAAATTTGAATTGTTCAAAAGTGTCAGGCGGATTTTTCTTTCTTTTATTCCAATCGAGATGAATTGCGTATAATTCCTTTAATTCTTCCTCTGTTTCCAACATTTTGACTTCCAAATCGTTCTTTTTCATCGCCTTACGCAATTCATTCCGCCGCGTCTGTGAAAAACCCTTGAAAAGTTCGTCCGCTCCCTTTGAAAGATCAAGCATCACGATGGAATTATCGCCTTCACATTCTTCCATCTGAAAACCCATTTGTAGAAATTCTTTTCGCGGCAACCACGTATAAAACTCAATAAAATCAAGTTTCTTTCCGCCGATTTCCCTCATTCCCTGATAAAGTGCAATAGCTGTCTCCAAAACATTTGCATCTTGTCGAATTGTTACCTGAGGACGAACCGCCATTCCCGATCTGATACTTTTTCCGTCATAAACTCCGGTAAAAATTCCTGTAACCGCATTATCATCGTCTGATGCTACAACGACAAACCGTTTACCGCCGCGAATAAACGGATCAACCATAAAATTCGGTGTTGTGTAGTGAGTTGGAAGCGTCGCATTTAGCAGAAATTCATTCCATTTCGCTTCCAAATCTTTGTCCGGATATTCTGTTAAAACTTTCCAATTCATAATTTTGATTTTATCTTTTTATGTGAGTTCATCCATTTATGAGCCATAACGAGATCAATTTATCTCAACTTTTTCGCCTTCAAGAATTTGCCTCTGCCAAATCTCGAAGTTCATTAAGAATAAAAGTCTTAAATCGTGGTTTTCGCCAGAAAAATGTCTATTTGCAAGCGTCCGAACAAAGTCCGCATTAAAGAGTCCGCGTGATAACGCACGTTCGCTCAGGACAAACTCTTCAATCAAATATCGAAACTCGTTTCTAAACCATTTCCCGATCGGCACGGGAAAACCCATTTTCTCGCGGGATAAAATTTCTTGCGGCAAAATTCCCTTCATAGCTTCCCGCAAAATCCATTTTGTATCCTTGCCGCGAAGTTTCATTCTCAAAGGCATTTTTGCTGTAAATTCAACCAACTTATGATCGAGAAATGGCACACGCGATTCGATCGAAGCCGCCATCGACATTTGATCCTGTTTCATAAGGAGTTCGTGCATATATGTTTTTGAATCAACATATAAAAGTTTGTCCAATAATTCTTCGGCATTTTCTTCGTCGAACCAATGTTTCAAATGTTGATACGGGTCTTTATCGCTAATTTTTGCAAGCGTTTCATCGGTCAAGAGTTCGTTCTGCATCTTTTTATTAAAGATCGCAAAGTTGTCAAAATACAAACTTTCAACATCCGAATCCAGAGTCAAAAATGTGCGATTTAATTTTCGATTAAATTTATTCGGCAAAGTTGCTACGCCTGTTCTAACAGCATTTCGCAAAAATGAAGGCGTTAAACTTTCGTATTTTTTGCCGTATTCCAAAAGTTTTAATGCTTTATAATAACGCCCGTAACCCGCTAACATTTCGTCACTTCCTTCGCCTGTGAGAACAACTTTGACGTGCTTTTGAGCGAGTTCGGAAACAAAGTAAAGCGGAACGGATGCGACAAATCCGAGAGGTTCATCTTCGTGCCAAATAAGTTCGGGCAATTTCGCAAAAAACTGTTCAGGCGTGATCGTTATTTCGTGATGTTCAGTTCCAAATTTCTCCGAAACCATTCGTGCATATTTGAATTCATTTGCTTCGCGTTCTGCAAAACCGACGGAAAAAGTTTTGATCGGCTCATCTACCATTTCCGACATCACTGCCGCAATTGCCGACGAATCAATTCCGCCCGACAAAAACATTCCAAGCGGAACGTCCGCCATCAGGCGAAGTTCGACCGCTTTCTTAAATTCCGCCAACCATTGTTCAACAAATTCTGCATCCGAAATTTCATTATGCTTCGGCTCATATTCTAAATTCCAATATTTTTTGATCGAAATTTCGCCGTCTTTCCAAACGAGAAAATGTCCCGGCATTAAGCGTTTTACATCTTTATAAAGCGTTTCATCAAAAGAAGTTCCGTGATTCGCAAGTTGATCAGGCAGAACATCATAATTGATCTCCGGCGTGATAGCTTTTGCTTCAATTAGTGATTTTATTTCCGATGCAAAAAATAGATTTCCCTGCTCATCGTGAACATAATAAAGCGGTTTTATTCCAACTCTGTCGCGGGCAACAAAAAGTTGATTTTCCCGTTCATCCCAGATCGCAAACGCAAACATTCCGCGAAGTTTTTCAACACATTCAAAACCATATTCTTCATACAAATAAAGTATCGCTTCAGTGTCGGAAGTCGTCTGATATTTATAGCCTTTTGCTTCTAATTCTTCACGATAATCGCCGTGATTATAGACTTCGCCGTTATAAACAAGCGTAATAGATTTGTCGGCATTAAACATCGGTTGATGTCCGTGAGCAACATCAACAATGCTCAAACGGCGATGTCCCAAACCGATATTTGCCTTAATATAAATCCCACGATCATCAGGTCCACGATGAGTGATCTCGTCCCGCATTGCACACAAAACACGCTCGTCAATCTGACGACCGCTTCGTGTTGAAAATGCTATTCCGTTAATTCCACACATATTTTTGTGAGCCGTTAGCTTTTGGCTGTTAGCTAATTGCTAATTGCTTCTTTGCCAATTCTTACAAATGTATTCTCTGTCTTAAATGCTCAAAACCGCTCACGCTTTGAGCAAAATTTGCGATGCTCGCAGAAGCATCAATTCGTTTAAGCAAAAACATATTTGTTCGCCCGTTATTAAAACCATATTCGGTTGTAACAGCGGATTTATATCCCGCATTTTCAACCGCTCTTTGCACATTCCTATCGAGCGAACCGTTTGGATAACAAAAATGTTCAACCTTTCTTTCCAGAATTTTTTCTAATCTTGTTCTCGCTTGCGTAAGTTCAAATATAAGTTGAATTTCATCAACTTTTGGCAAAATTGGATGTGTAACCGTATGCGATTCGATTCGGACAAAACTTGCATCCATTTCTCTGGCTTGTTCCCAATTAATCGGTGCAAATTCTTCGGTTGGCTTTTGGGGAATTTCAACTTCCAAACTCTCCGCAATTTCTTTGATGCGAAAATTCTTTTCATTATTAGTCAAGTTTTTCAAAATCGAATTTATACGTCCCGCAACTTCCAATTTTTGCAGATCGTCATTTAATTCCGATTCGACCTTTTCGCCATTCGGATGTTCATAAGAGAAAAAAATCGCTTCGCTATTTAAAAGTAAATAACGCATCAAATCAGTCCAAAGCCAAATTTTGCCGTCCAAAAAATCTGTAATAGCATAAAGCGTGGCGGGCATTCTATATTTTTTCAGAAGCGGAAATGCGATGTCATAAACATCCTTGTAACCGTCGTCAATCGTGATAATAGTTGGATTTCGTGGTAATTTTTTACCTTTCCGTTTTGCTTCAATAACTTCATCAAGTGTCAAAATTGTGTTGTGTTTAGCGAGATATGCGAGGTGTTCTTCAAACTCATATTTTGAAATTTTGTAAGGATGCGGAGATTCACTAAATCGGTGATACATCAATATCAAAACCTTCCGCCGATTAAATTCGTGAAACGGTGCGAATCCGCCGAAGTTATAGATTGTTTTTAATAATTGTTGTTTCACTGTTTTTTCGTAATTCGTTATACGTAATTCGTGATTCGTTTTGTTTCTATGCCAGCGAATTGCGTATGGCGTATGACGAATTACACCTTTTCCTCAGTATTTTCACCAACTCATCTTTTTCACGCTTCGTCGGAAGACGATAACGCTTACCGATGCTCGTGTCCTGCTTTGTTCTCTGCTCAACACCTTTTGCAATTTGCTCAACCGCTGATACCATCATTTGAGACGAAGGTTCTTTTAAAGTGGCTCGAAAATCGCTCAAAAAACTTTCGTAATCAAGTCCGTATTTCTCAAAGTCATACTCAAGTTTTAAAGTCTTCTGTAAGATCAGATCGCCTGTATCAACCTTCGGGGCAACAAAATGAACCGTAATTCCGATCTCACTTTCGCCATTAAATAATTCCCAAAAAACTGTCGGACCTCCTCGATAGATCGGAGCTAAACCTTGATGAATGTTTATCGAACCAAGTCTTGGAATTTCAAAAACCGCTTTTCTGATAATGTTCGTTCCATATAAAACACCCAAATCTGCATTCAAATCTCTCAACTGTTTTTTTGTTTCATCTGAATGATAATTATCAACGTGAAAAAGCGGAATGTTTAATTTTTCAGCAAGTTTATCAAGTTCCTTCTGTTTATCCTGAACTGCTTCTAATTCTTCCGCACCGTCAGTTTTTCCGCCTAGAAACTTCGCTGAAAATTTTTTAACAGTTTCCAAATATCCATCATACTTTATCGAACGCTCAAGTTTTTGCTTAAAAGTTCTCTTTGGTTCGCGGGCATTTTCAACAAAAACGCCGACAATTTCGACCGAATCGCTTTCAGACAAAAGTTCCAAAAGCCGTTCCGAACCGCCGTGAGTTAAAATAAAAACTTTTAGTTTTTTTTGTGGCATTGCTTCAAAAATTGGGGGTTTTTAGACTGGAATGTGCAAGCGGCTCGCTTGCAAGCGTTTGCAAACACGCTAAATTACTTTATCTACTTTCAACTTGAATATAACTGAACACTTTCCGCCGCATTTGCGACGATGCAAGCGAGCCGCTTGCGTTCCAGTCAAATCTCGTGCTGAAATTCAGTTTTTTTTTCAACCAAATTCTCTTCGCTCAT
>JBGTHN010000272.1:0-5605 GCA_041746235.1 Pyrinomonadaceae bacterium
AGATAAATGCTGCAAAGGCGACTTATGAAAAGGATTTAGATAGATTTGAATTGGAAAATAATGTTCAGATAATAACAGTTGAAGATTCCAAACCGACTAAACTCACCGCCGAAAAAGCGATCTATGAACAGAGTTTTGGGAAGGTATTTTTAACCGGCAATGCACAAATTCTGCAAGGTGAAGATATTATCAAAGGTAATGTAATCAATGCCGAATTATCCCCTGATAAAAAACTGAGATACGCAACTGCTATCGGAAATGCTTATTTGAAACAAAAAACTTCCGAAAGAACCACTGAAGTTAAAGCAAATGAATTGAATGCGAGTTTTAATCAGAATCAGAAAATTCAAAAAGCAAATGCAGTTGGAAATGGAGATGTGGCAATAATTCCGGTAAATTCCAATGATTACACAAAATTTGGAATGTCTGCACCGAAGGCGATAAATCTTGATTTTCGAAGTGATGGAACACTCAGCAACCTGCAAACACAAGGTCGCACAACTATAAAATTAGATTCACCAAATAATTCGCCCGATTCGGCAAATAAAAAATTAACGGCAGATAAGATAAATACTACATTTCGAAATAATGGAAATGAATTGGCGAAAGCGACTGCGATCGGCGATGCAGAATTGTTAATCGAACCGCTTCGTTCATCGCCGCAAAATTACAAAACTGTCATAAATTCTTCGCGTTTTGATTGTGAATTTTTTGCTAAAAATAATGCAAAAAACTGTTCAGCCAATGGAAGTGCAGAAGTTGTACGTTTTCCGACAGTGAATAATAAAAATAAACAAAATTTATCGGCAAATACTTTGAATGCTGTCTTTAATCAGCAAACGCAGGATGTTGAACGATTTGAGGCAAACGGAAAAGCAAAATTTTCTGAAGCAGATAGAAATGGAATTGCAAATCAAATAATTTATACGGCAGATGATGAAGTGGTTAAATTTCGAGGTGGCGAACCGACAGTTTGGGATTCGAACGCCCGTGCAAAAGCGAACGAAATAGATTGGGACACAAGGAATGAGAAATCTCATTTGCGTGGAGATGTCAGCACGACTTATTACAGCCAGAAAAAAACAAATGGAGCAACACCGTTTGGAAGTTTAAATTCTCCGGTTTTCTTAACGGCAAATGATGCAAAATTTGATCATCAAGCAGAAACTGCACTTTACACAGGCAATGCCAGAGCTTGGCAAGAAAATAATTATGTTCGAGCCGAAAAATTATTGTTGCAACAAAAGCAAGGTGAAATGTATGCGGAAGGGAAAGTTCAAAGTATGATTTATGATACAGAACGTACTTTTGCGGGACGTAAATCTAAAACTCCGGTTTATGCAACGGCGGATAAAATGTTCTATCAAAGCAGAAATAATTTGATTCGATACGAAGATAATGTTGATATACGTCAGGGAACTGATCGAATCGTAGGCGGAATTGCGAATGTATATTTGGACAAAAATAATGAATTATCAAAAACTATTGTTGAGAAAGATGTAGTTATAACTCAACCAAATAGACGAGCTACGGGAAATTATGCACAATATAATGCAGAAGATGAATCGGTAATTTTACGCGGAGAACCGGCACAGATCAATGATGCTGAAAACGGCTCATCAAATGGAAGAGAAATTATTGTTTATCTAAAAGAAAATCGTGTTGTCGGGAATGGAAAGACAACTCAAAACGATACCGGAAGAATTCGCTCTGTCTATAAAATAAAGGAAAAGCAAAAGGAAAAGTAAAAAGAAAAAGAAATCTAACATCTACAATGGCTGATTCTGGAGAAAATACAAACAATTCATTAAAAGCGGAACATTTGCAAAAAACTTATGGTCGGCGGCGTGTGGTTGATGATGTTAGTTTATTTGTGCATACAGGCGAAGTTGTCGGGCTTTTAGGAGCAAACGGTGCAGGCAAAACGACTACATTTTATATGATGACCGGATTGGAACGTGCTGAAAAAGGCAAAATATTTCTAAATGGAGAAAATGTTACAAAATTTCCAATGTATTTGCGGGCAAGATTAGGGATGGGATATTTGCCGCAAGAGCCTTCGATATTTCGTAAATTGTCGGCGGAACAAAACATTTTAGCTGTTCTGGAAACGATGAAAATGACCCGTGCCGAAAGGTTTTCGAGACTAGAAGAATTGCTTGAAGAATTTGGAATAACTCACGTTAGAAAAAATAGAGGTGATTCGCTTTCCGGTGGAGAAAGGCGTAGAGTTGAGATAGCAAGATGTTTAGCGACCGAACCTCAATTCATACTATTAGATGAACCATTTGCCGGGATTGACCCGATTGCAATTGATGATATACGGGAAATAATCTTATATTTAAAACAGCAATCAATCGGGATTTTAATTACCGACCACAATGTTCGTGAGACTTTGGGAATAACCGACCGTGCGTATATTATGGCGGAAGGTGAGATTTTAAGAAGCGGCGAGCCACAGGAATTGGTGGAAGATAAAGAAGTCCGCAGATTATATCTCGGTGAAAGATTTAAATTATAATCCCTATGGTTTTTCACATTTTAATACATTTTTGGTTATAATGAGTCTTGTAATAGTATTGAAATCATATCAACATATTTTTGGAATTTTTAATTATTTATCTGTAAATGTCATCTTTAAGATTAACCCAAAGACTTCAACAAAAAATGGTGCTAACGCCGCAATTGCGTCAACGCATCGAAATGCTCCAGATGACAACGCTTGAACTCAGCGAACTGATTCAACAAGAATTAAATGAAAATCCAATTCTCGAAGAAGTAGAAACCGAAGATGAAATTCAAGAATTAGCGGAAAAGATTCTGGATCAAAATGCAGATGGATCAGAAAGAGAATTTGAAAGTCAATCCGATGATGATTTTGAAAAACTTGAAGCAAAAGAAGCAGAGGAAAACGGAAGTAAAGAAGAAATATCCGACGAAACAAAATCTGCTATCGAAGATTCGGTAAATGAAGATGAAAGCGGAGAAAACGACGATGAACCGACGGATTCATTTGATGAAGTAGATTACGACAGAGAATTTCAGGATTATCTTGATCCGGGTTATAAAACTCAGGAATTTGAATATAAAGAAGATGCACCAACATTTGAGCAGTTTTTATCAAGTTCAGAAACCTTAACCGAACATTTGGAATGGCAGGTAAATCTTCAAAAAATAAGTGAAGAAGTTGAAAATGCCGCATATTGCGTAATAGGAAATCTGGATGAATTCGGCAGATTAAACGCAACAAATGAAGAAATTGCGGCGATGTGTAATTGTTCGGATGAAACAGTTGAAGAAGCAAGACAAATTGTAATGCGACTTGAACCGACCGGTTGCGGTGTTCG
Source organism: Pyrinomonadaceae bacterium (assembly GCA_041746235.1). Lineage (GTDB taxonomy): Bacteria > Acidobacteriota > Blastocatellia > Pyrinomonadales > Pyrinomonadaceae > Aridibacter. The sequence goes on from JBGTHN010000272.1 coordinate 3,348, forward strand.
GGATATTAAAGAGTGTTTGTTGGTTCAACTTGAAATGAACGGAGAAGGTGAAAGTCTTGCCTCGGAACTGGTTGAGTTTTATTTAGAAGATATACAACCGCATAGACTTCATCATCTTGCAAAAAAAACAGGTGTTTCGGTTGAAAAACTCGACAAAGAAATCGAAAAAGTTCGCATTTTAAATCCGTATCCCGGCAGAGAATATTCAACAGATAAACCGATATATGTTTCACCTGAAGTTTATATAGAAAAGGTTGAAGGTGATTATGTCATATATTTTTCCGATAATGGCAGTCCTCGTTTGAGAGTTAGTCAGACCTATCAACAACTCTTAAATAAAAACGAAACAAACAAAGAAACAAAAGATTTTATCAAAGACAAGGTTCGTTCAGCGGTGGATCTGTTGAGAAATATCGAGCATCGGCGACAGACTATTTATCGTGTGGTTGAAAGCATTATTCAAAGACAGAGTGATTTCCTAGATCACGGAGTTCAATATATTAAACCGATGATGTTAAAAGATATTGCCGAAGACATCGGGATGCACCTTTCGACAATTTCGAGAGTTGTAAATCGTAAATATGCACACACTCCACAAGGTGTTATTGAACTCAGACGATTTTTTAGCGAAGGAATGCTTAACGAAGATGGCGAAGAAGTTTCAACCCGCATTTTGAAATTAAAAATCAAAAAAATGATTGAAGAAGAAGATTCAAAAAAACCATTAACAGATGATAAAATTGCTAAAATTCTTGGCAAAGGCGGAGTTAAATTATCACGTCGAACAGTAGCAAAATATCGAGATCAAATGAATATTCCGGGTTCGAGAGAACGAAAAATTATTGTTTAGATTGAAAAAAAATGTGTGATAAAATTTTTCTAAGTTCTTTGATTTCAAAATTAAAAAAAAGAGGTGCAAAGTATGAAATATGAATATACAGGCAGACATATTGAGGTTACTCCGGCGATTCGATCGCACGTCGAGGAACATTTCGACAGAATTAAACATTTATTTGGCAAAGAAGACAATCGAGCCCACGTAATTATTGAAGTTGAACGCGGACAACATCGTTCGGAAGTTGTTGTGAAATGGCGAAATCAGGTTTTGACGGCGAATTCCACCGTCGAAGATATGTATCAATCACTCTCGCAAACCATTGCTAAAATTGAAAAACAGGCTCTCAAGATCAAAAACAAAGTAATTGACAAATCTCACAAAGCAACAAAGGTTGGTCAAGTGGAAACTAAACCTGAACTTGAAGTTGCACCGGCATCTGAAGAACCACGGATTATTGACACGGAAAATTATATTATTAAGCCGATGACAGCCGAAGAAGCATCAATTTTGCTTGAAGATGAAGACAATCAGTTTCTCGTTTTCAGAGAAGCCGGAAACGAGCAAGTTTCGGTTATTTACAAACGAAAAGACGGTAATTTTGGTTTAATTCAACCATAAACTTTGAAGTCAGATCATCAATAAAATTACAAATGCCAACAGATTCACAAGGAAAAATAAAAATATCCGTTTCCGAAATTATAAATGAAGCCCCGAAGACATTAGACCTTGAGGTAATTATCGGAAATGAACATATTGAAAATAATCTGATTGATTCGTATCGAATACAAAAACTTGGTTTGGCATTTGCCGGTTATAATAAATATATTCATGCCGGACGGATTCAAATGATCGGTCAGAGTGAAATTGCTTATCTCCAGCAACTTGAAGCCAAAACAAGATCAAAAGCCATTGATAAATTAGAGCTAACAAATATTCGTTGTATTTTAATTACAAAAAATCTTGATTTGCCAATAAGGTTATTGGACAAATTAAAAGAAAAAAATATTCCCGTATTACGAACTAAATTGGTTAGTTCTGAAGCGATTAGAAGTCTTTCCGGTTTTCTGCAAAACAGGTTAGCACCGCAGATCACGATTCACGGAGTTATGCTCGGAATGTTTGGATTAGGCGTTTTGATAATTGGCGAATCTGGAATCGGGAAGTCTGAATGTGCATTGGATTTGATCCAAAAAGGTCACAGTCTGATCTCTGATGATTCCGTAACCGTAAAAAAAATAGGCGGAAATTTGGAAGGCAGTTCACCGGAAATTACATATGAACATTTGGAGATCAGAGGACTTGGGATATTAAATATCAAAGATTTATATGGTGTTTCAGCAATCGGGAAAAACACAAAAATAGATCTATGTATCGAACTTCAAAAATGGAAATCCGTGGTAGATGTTGATCGTCTTGGTTT
>JBGTHN010000273.1:0-2765 GCA_041746235.1 Pyrinomonadaceae bacterium
AGTTGTTTGTTCAGCATCCGTCCATTTTGCCATTCCTTTGTTTGAAAATTCGGGTTGTTTGGTTTCGGCTTCACCTTCGGTCATCAGACGTGATTTTTCGCTTCCGACGCTTTTTAATTCGCTTTCACAATTTTTGCAAACCCAACCGAAACCTTCATTATAAAAATTTTCCAATTCCCTTTTTTTCATAATTAAAATCTAAGACTAACATAAAAACGCAGACGAAAAATTTATTCGCCTGCGTTTCTTTAATTATTAGTTTTCCGAAAACTTAAAACTTTCGATTAGTCCGAGTGCCGCCATCCGGTTCGTTCATCTGCATAAGTTTAACGGGAACAGTCAAAATTTTCCCTTCACGATGAATTTTTACTTGAACTGTTTCACCAATATTTTTCTTATCCAGATAACGGAACAGATCATCAACATCGCCTAATTGAACACCGTCAATCGAAGTTATAATGTCGCCGAGAACCAGATCGTTTCCGCTTCTTGAAATTCCGCGAAGTCCGGCACCTTCGGCTGAACTTCCCCGCAGAACACTGCGAATTAACAAACCTTTTTCAACCGGCAAACCAACGCCTCTTTCGTTAAGTTGTTCGACGCTCAAAAGATTTGCACCAAGTTTTGGACGACGAACTTCGCCAAACTGTATAAGTTGCGGAATAATTCGTTTTGCCGTGTTAACGGGAATTGCAAATCCGACACCTGCCGATGCTCCCGAAGGCGATAGAATTTGTGAATTGATCCCGATCATTCGTCCGAATTTATCAAGCAAAGGTCCGCCCGAATTTCCCGGATTGATCGAAGCGTCCGTTTGAATCGCGGCATCAATCGGACGACCGTTCCTGGCACGAATTGGTCGTTGCAGACCCGAAATTACGCCTGTTGTTAAAGTTCTGTCCAAGCCAAATGGATTTCCGATCGCCAAAACTTTTTGACCGACTTGAAGTCCGTCCGAATCACCAAGTTGAATAACGGCTATGCCTTGTTTTGGTGGCGTGATCTTGATAATTGCTAAATCCGTATCGGGATCACCGCCGACAAATGTTGCAGGATAAACCTTGTCACCGCCGAAACTGACTGTTAATTTTGAAGCTCCTTCAACAACGTGATAATTTGTTACAATATTCCCTTGCGTATCAATCATTGAACCCGAACCGTTGCCGCTTTCACGTTCAGATTCTTCGCCATACCAATCTTCAACTTTTGCACTCGTTGTAATAAATGCAACGCCGGGCGATATTGTTTTATAAACTTCAATACTGTTTTGTTCATCGCTTACCGATGAAGGACTTGAAATTCCGGCGTTTGAAGGTTCTTCCGCAAATGCAACATTTTTATTATTTGTTTGAAAAGCACTGCTCAAACTGCTGAAGTTGTTTAAAAATATAACAACTCCAACCGCCAACAATGCTGACGCAAAAGATAATAAAATGATCTGCTTTGCCGATAATTGATAAATTGCTTTTTGTTTCATAATGCCTGATCTCCAAAATAAAAAATATGAGTTAGTTCGATGCAAATTTTACAAAATGTAGTTGCTGTTTAAAAATTACGAATAACGATTAAAGTTTGTTCGACGACCGGAAACTCTCTTTTATTAGACGATTTTTGTCTTTCATAATTTACCGTAATTCTTCTTCTTCAAGATTTATAGCCGAAATTTTTTCCTCATCATTTAAAGTAAAACTCCATAACATAAGTTTTTTCGGTGTTTCAATTCTATATTTATAAACAGTTTTTTTGTCTAACATCTCATCACCGATCAATTCCGCCTTTTTAATTTTACCAAAAGCCTTTATCCGTTGAAAGTTTTTCTTTGAGCGTTCGGTTGAAAGCGTTTTGATCAAATCTTCGGTAAGAACGTCAGAACGCAAATTATTTTGCACAATCTCATTCAAAGTATTGGAAATTAGTTGGTCGAGTTTCGGATCGGATTCGGCTTTAACTTTTAAGTATTTCAAAGAGATCGTCGGAATATAAAATTTTGCAATATCTTGTGAAATGGAAGTTCCGAGTCCCTGAGTTCCAAGATTTGTCAATACAATTATACTCAAATCTGCATCAATATAACGCGAGATATTTGCGGCAAATCCGGCTGTCTGTCCACCATGACGCAAAATGTGCTGATCGCGGAATTCCGCAATATTCCAACCTAATCCGTAAAAATTTTCCTCGCCGTTACTCAATAGAAAAGGTTTCCAACTTTCTGCTTTGCTTTGCTTTGTGAGCAGATTTTCACCACGCAGAGCCAAATCCCATTTCGCCATATCGGAAATCGTCGAAATGATCGCTCCGGCACTAAAAAGATCGGTCAAATTCCCATCACGTCCGACATATCTGTCGTTTTCCCATTCGTAACCTGTCGCCCGATTACGAACGATAAATTGCGGATCACGATCAGCCGTCAAATTCATTCCCAAAGGCTGAAAGATCCGCGTCCGCAAAAATTCCCAGTAAGATTTGCCCGAAGCCGATTCGACTATAAAACCTAAAAGATTATAACCGCTGTTGCTGTAGCGATATTCGGAAGCGGTTTCAAAATCGAGCGGTTGCTTGGCGAGTTCGTTGATAAAATCGCTGACTTTGTATCTTTTGGAAAGTTCAAAACCGCCGAGTCTTGTGTAACTCGGAATTCCCGAAGTATGTGTTAAAAGATTGCGTACGGTTACATCTTTCCAGGTCTCCGGTGTGTTCGGAAGATATTTTGAAATTTTCTCGTCTAAATTAACTTTTCCGTCCTGAACGAGAAGCATAATTGCGGC
>JBGTHN010000274.1:0-1748 GCA_041746235.1 Pyrinomonadaceae bacterium
TTCTGTTCGACGAAGACGTTGCGGTTTTGGTTCAGCCGAGCAGATTCAGTAATGGAGTTATATTAGCAGCAGGTTATTATCAATTCGATTCGTCAAAAAATGTTCCGGCGTTTGTTATTTCACGCGAACAATACGCACGAATCGAACGTCTGAACGAACGCAAAATTCCGGTTAATTTAAAATTAAATCTACAAACAAAAGTTTCATCAGATAAAACTTCAAATAATATTATTGCTGAAATTCCCGGCACTGATCCGAAGTTAAAAGATGAAGTCGTATTGCTCGGCGGACATTTTGATTCGTGGCACGGCGGAACAGGTGCAGCAGATAATGCGGCGAATTGTGTCGTGATGATGGAGGTTTTGCGAATTCTCAATAATATTGGCGTAAAACCGAAGCGGACAATTCGCATCGCACTTTGGTCTGGCGAAGAGCAAGATTATTACGGTTCGTTTAATTACGTGAAAAAATATTACGGTGATCCTTTAACTGGAAAAACAAAACCCGAAGCAGAAAAACTTTCCGCATATTACAATCTTGACAACGGTTCGGGTAAAATTCGTGGCATATTTTTGCAGGGAAACGAGCAGGTGCGTCCGATTTTTGAGGCTTATCTAAAACCGTTTAATTATCTCGGTGCAAGCACGATCTCTGCTTCAAACACAGGCGGCACAGATCATATGGTTTTTGATGCAGTCGGTTTGCCGGGATTTCAATTTATTCAAGACCCGCTTGATTATAATTCAAGAGTTCACCATTCAAACCTCGATGTCCTTGAAGGAGTTCAGGAAGATGATTTGAAAATAAACGCAGTAATTGTCGCAACTTTTGCATATCAAACGGCAATGCGAGATGAAAAATTACCTCGAAAAACGTCGTTCAAGAAGCAGTAAACAGTTATTTCAAAAAAAATATAGACCGTAACAATCAAGACCAAAACTAACAACTCCAAGCAGAATTAGATTTAAGATTCCGCATAAAATCGAAACAGTCCAAACTAAATATCTTCTATTTGCAGACGATTGATAATCCATACTGCCCATAAAATCTGAATTAAGAGATTTATTTTCTTCAACATCGGGAATCTTCAAACGAAAGAAAATATAAGCTAAATAAAGACCAAACCCAAAAGGAAAACTCAAAAGAAAAATGCTAATTTTGCCGCTTCCTAAAATAGAAAATACTTTAACTATATAATTAGGAATAATCAAAACTGTCAGCCAAATCAACAGATTAAACATCGAAAATCGCCATAAGGTTTGATAAAGTAAATGAGGAGAGTTCATGTCTTCCACAAAATCAACCATTGCCTGAGCAGTTTCATCGTCTTTTTGCTCTTGAGTTTTTCTTTTCCAAACCATTTTTTATCTTCGACATTATTATAAAATCGTGTTTTATTTTGTAAACAAGGTTTAATTAAGCATTAATAACAAATGCCATAGCAATATAAAAAATAGTGTGGAAGACACTTAATAATCCAGCGACAAAACTTCGCATTGATTTTCGCTCACAGGCTGAAAAAATTGCAATCAAGCTTGTGTCATCAGCTAACTCTTCAGGCGTTGGCTTGAATATTATTTTTGAAAATAAATATGTCCAAATATAAGAAGTCCACCAAAAGAATGTAAAGATAATGTAACCGTATTCTTCATACATCTTAGCAATTCCGTCGGGGACAAAAATCGAAAACAGCCATTTGCAAGCAATCAAAAGTGAAAACAAGACAGTAAATAGAAAACCAGTTTTCG
>JBGTHN010000275.1:0-5943 GCA_041746235.1 Pyrinomonadaceae bacterium
AGAGCATTTCCGCCCGTCGTTGTTTCCGGCGAACCGAAAAATACGCCGATCTTTGAACGCAATTGGTTAATAAAAATAAAGGTCGTTTTTGAATTGGCAACGATTGCCGTGATTTTTCTAAGTGCCTGCGACATAAGACGAGCCTGCAAACCCATATGCGAATCGCCCATTTCGCCGTCAAGTTCCGCACGCGGAACAAGTGCCGCGACCGAATCAATAACGATCACATCAACACTGTTAGAACGTGCGAGAGTTTCGGCAATTTCCAAAGCCTGTTCGCCCGAATCCGGTTGCGAGATCAACATATCGTCAACATTTACGCCTATGTTCTCGGCATAAACCGGATCAAGTGCGTGTTCCGCATCTATGTATGCCGCGATTCCACCTTCGGCTTGTGCTTCGGCGACAACTTGCAATGCAAGTGTCGTTTTACCCGAACTTTCAGGTCCATAAACTTCGATAATTCTGCCACGCGGAAATCCTCCAATACCGATCGCCGCATCCAAACTCAAACAACGTGTTGAAATTGATTTTACATCTTGAACAGGTCGTTCGCCCAAACGCATTATCGAACCTTTTCCGAATTTTTTTTCGATTTCTGCTAATGCCGAATCTATTGCATTACTTTTATCCGTCGCCATTTTAACCGCCTCTTTTGCCATTTATATTTTTCTACACTCCTTAAATTTCTTGTTCTAAAAATAAAATCTTAATACAGGAGAAAGTGTAGCATAGAAAGTATGTTTTGTGAAATGCTGTTTCACGAATGAAACAAATACCTCTTTTCTTTTGTGGTTTTGTATAAATAAATTAATTTAATTCTTAAATTTATGCAAGTATTATTTTTTGTTGATCGTTTTCTACTTTTTTATTTTGTTTCTAATTCCTTTATTTTTGCGGTTAATGCTTTGCCGTCGGTAGTTTCAATCGGGATAACTTTTGCCATCGCTTTGTAAATTAGTAACGCTTCGGCTTTTGCATCCGGTTTTGTCGAAAAATCGTTGGCTAAACCCCAGGCATCTTTTAGAAATTGATTCGTCAGATCAGACCACTGTTGTTTGTCGTTTGCCGTTGGTGCGGAATAATAATTTCGGGCGAGAATTTCCATAGTCGAAACCACTAAAGCGGCGGCTTGTTTCCAATTTTTTTCCTGATAATAAACCTTGATGTTGTTTTTGCGTGCGTCTAAATTATCGGGAAGTTGGTTGTAGAATTCGTGTGCTTTCGGATAATTTTTTTCGGCGAAATATATGTTTCCCAAATAGAATATCGAATTTGTACGTTCATTTACATAAGTGTCTTCGAGAGTCAAAAACTTGATAAATAAAGTTTTTGCAGTTTCCAATTGAGTAGCTTGGACAAGTTTTTCGGCGACGTAGAAAATTTGTGAACCTTTCAACTGCGGTTTCAGATCTGTCATTGCAAAGATCTTTTCAGCATTGGAAAAAGCATCAGCATATTTTTTATCTTTTAAGTTTTGAACGGCGAGTTCATAATTCGTTTTGGGTTTTGAGTTAGTATCTTTTTCCAACTGATCGGCGACCGAACCTGTTTTTGATGCACAGGTTTTTGTGATCTTATAGCCGTTTGTCGTTGCCATTTGCTCGTCTTTTTGGGCGAGGTCGGATTTGCCTTGCACGCAATAAATAAGTGAACGGGCAAAGTATGCGTTGGCGAATTTAGGATTTGATTCGATGGATTTCGTGTAATTGTCTATTGCTTGCTGATTATCTTTTTTGTCGTTGTAGTAATAAACTCCGAGATTGAAATAGGCAATCGCGTGTTGCGGGTTTAATTGCAGAGCTTTTGTATTGTCTTCAAAGGCTTTCTGCGGATTTTTCATAAGTGAATAAATTGCACCGCGATCAACATAATGGTCGGCATTTTTCGGTTCTAATTCGATATTTTTTGTAAAGTCATTTATTGCTTCGTCATATAATTTGAGTTCTTTATAAACATCGCCGCGTTCTTTGTATGCGTCAACATATTTGTCGTTTTGTTCAATTGCTTTCGAAAAACTCTTAAACGCTTTATCGTAATTTCTCTGATCTCTGTGAACCAAACCAATATTGTAATGGGCGATCGGATAAGTCGTGCTAAATTCAATCGCTTTTTCAAAGTTTTTCAAGGCTTCGGCGTAATTCTTTTGGACATAATAAACATTTCCGAGATTGTTATATGCCCACGCAAATTTCGGATCAATTTCAATCGCTTTCTTCAAGTCAACAAGTGCTTGATCGTATTTTTTCTGTTCATAAAAAGCAAAACCACGATTTCGTAAAAACATCGCGGTTTTCGGATCGAGTTCGATGGCTTTTGAATAATCCGCAATCGCCGTGTCATAATTTTTCAACTTTTGGTAAACAAAACCACGATTGTTATAAGTCCAAGCATATTTCGGATCAAGCGAAATCGCTTTGGTGTAATCATTGATCGCTTCCTGATCTTTGTTTAACTCGGCGTATGCACGACCTCTTTCTAAATAGGCTCTGGCAATGTTGGTCGGATTAGACTCAATAAATTTAGTAAAATCGGCAATCGCTAACGCATATTTGCCTAAATCGAAATAAGCATCTCCTCGATTTCCATAAGCATTAAAAAAGTCTGGCTTTAATGAAATCGCTTTTGTATTGTCATCAATCGCCGCCTGATAATTTTTCAAACTGGAGTAGGCACTGCCGCGTGCGAAATAAAGAATCGCACTTGGCTTCAAACCTATCGCCGAAGAATAATCGGCAACTGCCTGCTGATATTTTTCCAAACGCTTATAAACATCACCGCGAACTGTATATGAAATATCATCTTTGGGATTTAATGTGAGTGATTGTTCGGCATCAACTAACGCTTGTTCATTATTCTTAGAAAGAAGATGAGCCGTCGCCCGTCCGCGAAAACATCCGTCCGCTTTTGGATTCAGACTAATACATTCGGTAAATGATTTCACAGCCAAATCGTATTCCTTTTTGCTGATTTGCTCGTAGCCTAATTTATACCAACCTTCGATTGTTGTCGGTGTTTGTGCAAAAGTAATATTTGCCGACATAGTTAAAATTAATGTAAAAATTGCGAGTTTGATTGTGTTTTTCATAATACTTTTTCACCTAAATGAGCTAAATAGTTTTTCAATTATTTGATTTAACTGTCATTCTTCCTTCCGTGATCTCAATCGGCACAATATCCGACCATTTTGAACGGCTGTAACACAAACTAAAGATGTTGTCTTTGGCGACATCTATTTTCCGAATTTGATTGTTGCTGTGAGTTATCTGAATCTCAAAATCTTTCTTTTCCCAAACAGAATCATCACCCTTTCCAACTTCATAAAAAGCATCCTTTGATGTGAGATGGGCGACATACATTCCTTCACCGTAAATCACGCAATCTTCATCACAAGCGTATTTGCTGTAAGTATTAAAATTTCTTTCACCGTAAACGCTCAAAAGATTTTCTTTTGTTGGAAGAAAGGTTTTACTTATAAAATTTTTGCCCTGTTTCTTATCTTTCTGCACCAATTTTATATTTGTAACTCCGGTAAAAGGTTCGCCTTTTTCATCCGTCAAATGAATAGTAACAACCATTCCACCGTCAAACGGACAATGTTGTGCAAAAGCTAAACTTGCCGAGAAAGTTAAAATTAAAGTAAAAATTACGAGTTTGATTGTTTTGTTCATTTCCATTTTATCCTCAAGTTATATATGAATTTTCTCCAGAAAATTGTCTTTCAATATAAATCGCAATATTTTCTAGCAAAATGGGTCAAAAATATTCAAAAAAAAAGTCTTGTCCATTTTGAACAAGGCTTTTTATAGAGTTTTCGATAAAATAGTTGAAATTATTTAGTGTATTACAAACCCCATTCCGTGTTGTCAATTCTGCCGAGAAGTTGCAAACTTCTGCTGTCGCCTTCGTGAAATGAGCGTATCAACCAATCTAAGCCGTCCGAGGTTTTATTTGTCCATTGAATATCGAAAAAATGATATTCGTCATCTGCTTTGCGGACTTCACCTTTTTTGCCGTAAGTTTTTATGACATAGCTTTTAAGGTCAAATTCTTTTTTGAAATCAATATACATTGCATAAACAATTCCTTTTGAAGTCAATTTATCTAAGTTCAAACGATTGATGGTTTCTTCATATTCTTCGCCGAATTCATCTTTTTTGGTAATGGTTTCTTCCGTCAGAATAGCTTCTTTTTCGTCGCTCTCTAAACCGTGAACTTTCACCGTCAGATTTGTAACATTTCCTTTGGCAACCGGAATTTTTACTTCAAGCCAATCAAAACGTGTATCACCAACTTCGGCATTTTTCATATCAAACTGCTTGGCAAATTCATTAAAAGGCATTCCCAAATAAACCTTACCAAGTTCGGCAGGAATCAAATTCTTTTGTGCCGCATAACTATATTTGGATTTTGTTTGAGCGTTTAGATTCACCGCAAAAATGCTTAGAGTGATCGCAATCAGTAATAAATAGTTTTGTTTATTTCTCATAATTGTTTTCTTATTGATTATTAAAATGTAAAAAAGGTTTTCCTGCAAAATGTTCTGTCAATAATAATCGCATATTTTTTATATAAAACAGGTCAAAAAAATAGTTTCGTTAATTTACATCAACGAAACTATTTTGAAAAGAAATTTTGAAAAACGCTTAGTTTTCCTCTTCTTCCGTATTGTCTTTGTTTTCGGCTTTTTCGTTTATGCTGTAAGCCGAGATCGTATCTTTGTTCAAATTGAACAGACGACCTTCAAATTCATCAACTTCATAATCAGGTGATTTGTCGTTGAAAATGATCTGGCTTTCGCCCAAACCTGTGAGCATATTTACGCCGACAAGTCCCGAACCTTTTTCATCGTCGCCTTTTATTTTGGTCAAAACGTAATAAATATTTCCGCTTTGTTTTGACGACGAATATTTTTTGCCCATAAATTGCTGATAACTGCTCATTAAATTCAAGAAACGAGAATTTTCGTTATAAGCATTATTATAATTTCCGCGTCGCATATAATCTGCTTCGGCTGTCTGCGAAATTGCGGCGGCGGTTATGGTAATTGCCGTCATCACAATTGATTCCCAACCGCTGATTCCCGGAGCGGCGTATTTTGTTGACCAGGAGATTTCTTTTGTGGTCGGATTGAAAGCAAGTAAATGCTGTTTGCCGCGAACTACAACCGTTCCATTTTCTTGCCGAACAAGTGAAACCGGATTATCAGTTCGTTTTGCACCTTTGCCGAATGCTCCACCGATGCCACCAAATGCGATCGCACTGGCTTTTCCGGCAACATCTCCCGCACCAAGCGAGCGTTTGAATTTCAATTTTATTTTATAGGCTTCTTTCGCTTTTCCCGTGCTGGACAAGTCTAAACCGATCAGACTTTTTTTGTCGGCGATGAGCAAAACGTTATCATTCGGCAGAACGACCATATTTGTGATCGAATCGCTTGCGTCTTTGTAGATCCAATTAGTGTTGCCCGTGTTTTTGTTCAAAGCGACAACGCCGACGGGACTTTTCTCAAGCCATTCGCCTTTTTTCGCACTAAAGAATTGTCCGCCCATTCTTCCGTAAATAACCTCACCGTGCATCTGCATTTCAGCAATTCCGCCCTTGCCAAAATCTTTCGTCGTCCATTTTATATTTCCGTCTTTTTTATTGATCGCACGAATGATTCCCTGAGCCGAGGTGTAGATCGTGTCGCCATCGGAGATCGCCTGACCGTTTGTGTTTTTGAGCGAGCCGTCCGTTACATCATAGACATTTTTCCAGACGAGTTTTCCGTCCGACAAATTGTAGCGATGCAAACCTGCATAAGTCATATACATCGAATCACCGTCAAACATCGGCGGATTTTCTCCGTCAAGATCAAACCGATCTGAGCCACCGCCGCCCGAACCTAAAAACATCGCCTTTGCACCCGAATTCTTTTTCTTTTCAACGCCGTATAGATCA
>JBGTHN010000276.1:0-7295 GCA_041746235.1 Pyrinomonadaceae bacterium
GACCAAATATCGGTCTGCACCGAACGCTTGCCGTCAAAGGCTTCGGGCGACATATATGCGTCCGTGCCGATAACGGTCGAACTGACGGCAGTTGTTTGCATCGCTCTGGAAATACCGAAATCTGCCAGACGCGGCGTTTCACCTTGAAGCAATATATTCTGCGGTTTGATGTCGCGGTGGATGATCTTTCGGCTATGCAGAAAATGCAGACCATTGAGGATTCCGATACAAATTTCGAGTGTCTGTTGCATCGAAAGTTGTCCTTCGGTCTTGAGTTTGTCGGCAAGCGAACCGCCATCGGCATATTCGCTGACGATGACGACTTGACCGTCGTATTCATCAGCATCAATGATCGGCAAAACATTCGGATGACCGCTTGCCTGTTCCCAAAGCATTGCTTCTTGACGGATGGATTCAAAATTGATCTGTTCTTCGTGCGGAAGTTTAACGGCGACTTTTTTGGTAACGAATTGCGAGCGTTTTTCCGCCAACCAAACTTCGCCGAAACCACCGCGTCCGAGTTTGCGGATAAGTGTATAAACACCAATTTGTGAACCTTCACGAAACATAGATTTAAAGTAAAAAATTACCTCAAATCATAGTTCAAATTTATTAATTTTTAAATAGATTTTGCTTTAATTTCCGACCATTTCAGCAAATTTCGGAAAAATTTCGTGTTTCTTTCGTTACCTTTTCATAATTTCGGCGGAATCTAGAATTAACAATACAAAAACTTATTGAAAAAAGGAGTAAAAAAATGAAAAAGAAAATCGCTAGTTCTGTAATTTTGTCGGTGATAATCGCATTTGCTATTTTCGTCGTTGTCATATTCTTTTTGTCTTCCGAAAAAAAAGTGGCAGGTCAAAATGATAAAGGTTGGAAAGTTTGGGTGAAAACCTCGCCTTGTTCAGGTAGCAGAATAGATTGGATAGGCGTAGCACAGCAAAATCCAACCGAAGGCGGTGGCGGCAGTTTTTGGTTCTTAGCTGACCAAATAGTTTCTCCGCTGAATTGCACGATACCTTCAAATAACTCTTGCACATTCGCAGAAGCCAATGCCGTTGCTAATTCAGTTCGGACTTCAAATAAATTTTTCGACTATTGCTGTCGGGATTCTTCGGTCTGGGAAAATACGTCAACCGGAGAATTATCGGTAGTTAAAGGAAAGTTTGGAACACCCGGGATCGGTTGGCGTTTTGTGAAAGGAGATTTGTGTTGTGAAGAAGCAGAAAAATTGTCTGGAAAAACCGGCTTGTGTGGTGGCACATCCACTGGCGGAAAGGCAGGCTTAATCGGATGTTTTAAAGACACGAGTGCCTTTGATCTGGACGGTTATCTTGAGCGAAGTCAAAACAATACTCCACAACGCTGTTCGGAAATTTGTCTGCAAAAAGGTTTTAAATACGCAGGTGTCCAATATGGCGAAAGTTGTTTATGCGGCAATAGTTACGGCAAATACGGTAAGGCTGATAATTGTAATTTCAAATGCACAGGCGATAACAGTCAGTTTTGCGGTGGTTATAATGCCAATAGCGTTTATTCGACGGGATTTTCAGGCGAGGATAAAAAACCTCCGGCTGAAATTGATTTGGCAGGTTCTTGGCGTGCAAATATAATCGAATCAAATACCGGACATAATTTTGTTTATAGTCTTATTTTAAGCCGTGAATCGTCAGGTAAATGGAAAGGTCCGTTTTCGCTGACAGTAAATTCAGCTCCGTCTTTAGGTTTTAACAGCGATGCCACGGTTGAATCTTTGGGAAATGGTAATTTGCGGATCACTTATTTTGCTAAAGGAAAAACGCAGGTGGGAAATGGGACATATACAAAAGATAAAATTACTTTTGGAGGTTCGCAGAACACGGTTGTCTTTACGAGAATCAATTAGGCATAGAAAATTGACAAATTAACAAAAAATAAAGCCGCGATATTTTAAGGAAAATTCGCGACTTTATTTTAACCTTCAAGCGGCAAACCGTCATATACAACTCGCCAACCGTTTTTCTTACTTGTTTTAAGACTTTTGGTATACCAATCAAGAGCTTTATCGGGATCGTCGTAAAGTTGAACTGCCGGATTTATTTCTCTCGGGTCAACACGACAGATCGCTCCGCCTTGATCGGCAGTTTTTAGACACAAAAGTGCGAACATATCATTTTTTAATAAAATTGCCGTTCGTGTATTAACATCGGTAAATTCGATAATTTCCATTTCTGCATCAAGAGCATTTACATCCTGCTCAAAAGCATTTATTTCATCATCAAAATCATCCAGATCATTTTCAAAGTGATCTAATTCCTGCTCAAGTTCGTCGAGTTCTTGGTCAAAATCTTCAAATTCTGTATTCATAAATATTATTTTACCCTTATAAAATATGCTATATTAGAACTTACAACTTTAGCGAAGAAAAGGCAATTATAGCTATGGAAACGATTGCAAAACCTACTTCAATTTGTATTTCTTGTATGAAGCCGAATGATAGAGAAGCGGCTTATTGTATCAATTGCAATACTCCGATGAATCTTTCCAACAGTAATGACCCGATTCAACGATTATCATCAGAAGGTTATGCTTACCGAAAAGCGGCGGAAATGAAACCGAACGTAGTTGTTTTGATTGGAGTCTGGTTAATATTTTTGCCGGTTTTGGTCTTTAGCAGTTTAAATGCAATTGGGTTGATTCTCGGACTTGTGGGCGGAGGTTTAGCAAATTTTGTTTGGTTTTGGGTATTTGTTTTGCTGGCGTTTTTTAGTTTCGTGATGCTCTACAAAGTTTCAAAGAATTATTTTTATCCGCCAAATTATTGGGATAAAGATAAATAATAATTAAGTTTTGCGTAATTTTTCAACATCGCCTGCTTGGATAATTCTTGTTTCGCCGTTTTCCGTTTCTACACGCAAAGCACCGTTTTCTTCCAAACCGCGGGTTGTTCCTGAAAAACTCTCATTTTCCAACTTCACAAGGACATTTTTACCTTCAAAATAACTTGAACGCTTTGCCCATTCTACGCGAATCTTTTCTGCACCATTTTCGCTTTGTATAATTTCATAAAAATATATAAAAAATTGTGTTAGAGAATGTAACAATTCTTCGTGGTTTGGTTTTTGATTTGTTTCTTGTTCAATTGAAGTTGCCGTTTCACTCAATTCGGCAGGGAAGTTTGACGAGTTTAGATTTATACCGATTCCAACAATAATTGCAAGACCTTTATTTGTTTCAGTTGTTTCCGCCAAAATTCCGCAAATTTTTTTGTCATTGATGTGAACATCATTTGACCATTTTATATCGGGCTTTAATTTGTAAAGTTTTTTCAAAACTTCGTAAACTACAACGGAAGCCATTAAGGTTAAAAGCGGTAAAAATTTCGTTTCAATTTTCGGTCGGAGGACAATGCTAAAATAAAGTCCCGAATCTTTTTCCGAAACCCAACTTCTGCCGAGTCTTCCACGTCCGGCAGTTTGTTTTCGTGTAACAATGCACAAACCTTCGTCCGCACCGCGTTTTGCTTGTTCGATCGCTTCGGTGTTGGTGGAATTTAATGAATCAAATTTTAGAATTGTTAAATTAATATGTTCTTAATCGGAAACTTTCCAAAGTGAATTTGTGTAAAATTTATTTTCATCATAAAAGTTTTGGATAATTTCAAAACCACTTTCCTTTGCAAAAGTTTCAATCATTTCGAGGTTATATTTCTGAGAAACTTCCATATAGATCGGTTCCCATTTTTTGAAATGAAATTCTTTATTAAGTGATTTTATTGAAACTGTTTGTTCTTTTTGCGAGATCAAATATGAACGAGCGGCACATTCGGTCGGATGATAACTTGCGTAATGAGAAAATTCTTCAATATTAAAATTTGCTCCGAGTTCGCGGTTGATTCGTTTCAGCAAGTTAAGATTAAATTTTGCCGTTACGCCTTGCGAATCATCGTAAGCATTTAAGATCGTTTTCGGGTTTTTGTGTAGATCAAAGCCTATGAAAATTTTATCATCTTCATTCATTACTTCATGCAAATGTTTGAAAAATTCTAATGCTTGTTTTTCCCGGAAATTTCCAATGTTTGAACCCAAAAACAAAATAATCTTTCGTTTATCGCTCTTTTCTTTAAATGCTTTCAGCGTTTTAAAATAATCGCCTTGTTCGGTTTGAATGTCTAAATCCGGAAATTCTTTGTTAAATTTATTGGTCAAAAAATTTAACGCTTCGGATGAAATATCAATCGGAACATAACGAAAATTTGCCTTGTGTTGTAAGAAATAATCAACAAGAAGGGAAGTTTTTGTTCCATCGCCAGCACCGAGTTCGATCAGATCAAATTCGCTTTTATCAGCACGAAATGCTTTAAAAATTTCATCGGTTTGTTTGCGGAATATCTCGTCCTCACTTCGAGTAAGATAATATTCAGGCAATTTCATTATTTCCTGAAAAAGCCTCGAACCTTCGTCATCGTAAAAGTATTTTGAAGAAAAATGTTTCGGCTCACTCGAAAGCCCTTCCAGAATATCTTCGGCGAAAGTGTTTTGTTTTTGTTTTGTGGAATTTTTCATATTTAACCCCTTGTTCTTTTTGAAAGGGATGAAATATGAAGGATGAGGGATGAATTTCATAATCATTTCATCCTTCATCCTTCATATTTCATCCTTTTACTAACCGCAGTCCTGTGAATTGCCAACGCAGATGCGGATGGAAAAAGTTTCTGTAAGTTTTGCGACTGTGATTCGGCGAAGTTGCGACCGAAGCACCACGCAAAACTTTTTGGTTGACCATAAATTTGCCGTTGTATTCGCCAACTGCTCCGCTCGCTGTTTTGAAATTCGGATACGGTTCGTATGAAGAACTTGTCCATTCCCATCGCAATCCCCAATCAAATTTGTCGCTCGCTGTTTCCCATTCAAATTCTGTCGGGAGTCGCAAACCTTTCCATTCGGCAAAAGCAGATGCTTCGTAAAATGAGATATGACAAACGGGATTATTTGGATTAATCGGACGCAAACCGCTTAATGTAAATTGATGCCATTTTCCATCAATTTTATTCCAATAAAGTGGAGAACTAATTTGATTGTTTTTTACCCAATCCAAACCTTCCGAATGCCAAAATATGTGGTTTTCGTATCCGCCATCTTCAATAAATTCAATGAATTCGGCGTTTGTAATGAGATTTTTTTGAATTTGAAAATCTTCCAGATAAACTTTGTGTCGTCCGAGTTCATTATCAAAATGAAAACCTTCGCCTTCAAAACCGATTTCTTTTATTCCGCCTTCAATTTCAATGAAACTATTTTCTGCGATTTCGCCTTTTTCAACCAATGCAAAGCCATCTTTATAAACAGGAAAAATCGGATTAACGCTTAAAGTATATTTGAGATCTGTGAGAAAAAGTTCTTGATGTTGTTGCTCGTGATGTAAACCTAAAATAATCAAATCCTGCACATCTTTAGATAATTTTTGGTCGAAAAATGCAAGCATTTCATTATCAACATATTTTCTATATTCAAAGACTTCTTTGACAGTCGGACGCGATAGATCACCGCGTTTATGTCGCAAAGTTCGCTCGCCGATAGTGTTGTAATAACTGTTAAATAAATAGCCGAATTGCGGATTGAATTCCTGATAATTATCTTGAAATTGCTTGAGAATCATCTCTTCAAAAAACCAGGTCGTATGAGCAATATTCCATTTCGGTGGCGAAACATCTTCAGACGGTTGAGGAATATAATCTTCAATTTCTAATGGCTCGCAGAGTTTTTCAGTGTAAGAACGGACATCAGAGTATGATTGACGCAAATCTTTTTGAGTGAACTCTTTTTGTTGTGACGTTTGCATAATATTTATTAAAACAAAAATCTATGCAAAGACAAAGAGTTATTTGGAATTTTTTTTTGTTCAGCCGTCGGAATTGGAGAAATTTATGTGTTTGAAAAAGCATCGGAGCTGCCCCGCCATCAGCAACAGAAGGTAACGGCGGTTCTCGAAGCCTTTATCTCTCAACAGACTTTAGAGAAAATAAACAACTTCAAATAAAAAAGACAGCTTCTCGAAAAGGCTGTCAAGTAAAAAATGCTATGAATATATTCTGTTCAATTTAGCAGGTATTCAAGGTTTTCAGTTTTGCCTACCTCAAAACTTAAGTCTATAGGCTACTTTGGTTGGCGATCAATCCTAACTACGATGCTGGCACCCCGTGCATCAGCAAAACTAATTACAGCGTAATAAATAAATTCAATGTTCTGTGGATTTTCCCCTTCCAACCGTTCTGGATCAAATGGCTTTAGATCAACTCCAATTTTCCATTTTGCATCGAAATAACTTGAGTCAAGCTCGGAAAAAAAAAGCCAATATTTCTCAAAAGCAAAAATTACTGTCTGATTTTTAGTTAAGTCGATTTCATCCGGAACAATAAACCCGTCCTTAGTCCGTTTCGCTTTGATTAATTCCTTCTTGCCTGAAGAAAAAAATACTTTGTAGCATGTAGAAATTGGCTTAGAGTCAACCTCTATGCTTGTCACACGAATTTCGCGATTCTGAGCAAATAATGCGTTTGAACTTAGTAAAAGTAATAGTAGTATGAAAAACAGTCTCTTCATTTTCATTTAGCTCCCAATTTTTTGAAATTCTTATAACTCATCTCAGCCAAGTTTCCATTTCGATTATAAAATATGATGCTCCGATTATTGCCGGACCCACCGACCAATCATAGCAGATTCTGATTAATTTTTCTCAACGCTTCCTCGCAGATTTCCGCAAGATAATAATCTTCAACTTTGAGATTAATTTTTAAGATTTCAATTGATGAAGCATCACCGATTTCGCCGAGTGCAAAAGCTGCTTCTCGTTTAACATCGTCTTTTTCTTTAGAGTTTTGCAGGACGCTGATTAAACGAGAGTTTACATTTTCAAATATAGGAAATGATTCAATTAAACGGCGATGTTTTGGCTTTTGGATTTCTTTATATTTGTCGGGAAGAAAACTTTCTGGCGTAATGAGCGGTTCTTTTTCTTCTCCACGCTGCAATTTTTGAGCGATTTGTCCGATTGAACGAGCCGCCGCACGACGCAAAAATATATCTTTGTCATTTGGTTTTCTTTGCAGAATATTATCAAGTATTGGAATCGCCGACACATCGCCAATTTGTCCAAGTGCAATAACACAGGCTGTTTTGACTTCTTGGTCTTTTTCTATTTGTAAATGTTTGCTTAATTGTTGAGTTGCGTTTGAGTTTCCTATTTTCCCCAAAGCATAAGCAGTTTCACGTCTGACGAAAGGCGATATGTCGTTTAGTAGTGGAATAAGAATA
>JBGTHN010000277.1:0-6635 GCA_041746235.1 Pyrinomonadaceae bacterium
CGTCGCGTTTGTTTTCGTGCTATTGCACTCATTGCCAGCAAGATGCTTCTCGTTCCATTTTTATGCTTTTTCTCTTTTGCTTTCATTTGCTTGAGTTTTTATTCTAAAATAAACAAATATGGAACATTTCGATGTATTGATCGTGGGAGCGGGGCTTTCGGGAATCGGGGCGGCGGCACACCTTAAAATGGAATGTGCGGGGAAGAGTTTTGCGATTTTAGAAGGACGAGCGGCGTTGGGCGGAACTTGGGATCTGTTTCGGTATCCGGGCGTTCGTTCGGATTCGGATATGTTTACGCTCGGTTACAGGTTTCGCCCTTGGAGCGATACAAAATCTATTGCCGACGGTCCTTCAATCTTGAAATATATCCGCGAGACGGCAGAAGAATTTGGGCTTGATGAAAAGATTCGTTATGAGCAACGCGTTGTGCGAGCCGATTGGTCAACAGACGAGGCACTTTGGAAGGTCGAAACGGAAGTCGGAGAAGACAGATCGAAAGTGTATTACACCTGCAATTTTTTGTATCTTTGCACGGGATATTACGATTACGAAAAAGGCTACACGCCCGATTTTGCAGGAATGGAAGATTTTAAAGGGACGATCGTGCATCCGCAGAAATGGACGAACGATATTGATTATGCGGATAAAAAAGTCGTCGTCATCGGAAGCGGTGCGACCGCCGTTACGCTTGTTCCCGCACTTGCGGAAAAAGCCTCGCACGTAACCATGCTTCAGCGTTCGCCGACTTATATAATTTCCGTTCCCGCAAAAGATAAAATTGCAAACTTCCTACGTTCAGTTCTGCCATCTCGTGCTGCTTATGTGATCTCGCGTTGGAAAAACGTCTTGCTCGGATTGGGACTTTACACTCTTTCCCGCAGGCGACCGCCTTTGGTCAAAAATTTTATATCCAAGGGCGTAAAAAAAGAGATCGGCGAAGAACTTGCTGTCGAACATTTTACGCCAACTTATAATCCTTGGGATCAGAGACTTTGCTTAGTTCCCGATTCCGATCTGTTCCAATCAATCCGCGACGGAAACGCTTCGGTCGTTACCGATCACATCGAAACCTTTACTCCAAAAGGAATTCAATTAAAATCAGGTGAACATCTTGACGCAGACATAATTGTAACGGCAACCGGACTTGTAATGAAATTGATGGCAGGTTTAAAACTCGTCGTGGACGGTGAACCTGTTGAAATGTCCGAAACGCTTGCCTACAAAGGAATGATGTATAGCGATGTGCCGAATCTTGCTTCCGCTCTCGGCTACACAAATGCCTCGTGGACTTTGAAATGCGATCTGACCGCCCAATATGTTTGCCGTATGCTGAATTTTATGGATGAAAATGGTTATGACATCTGCACACCAAAACTCAATGATCCTTCAATCAAAACCGAACCCGCGATTGATTTTAATTCCGGTTATGTTCAGAGAGCGATCAAAACAATGCCAAAACAAGGTTCAAAAACACCTTGGCGTTTGCACCAAAACTATGTCAAAGACCTTAGAATGTTGCGATATGGAAATTTGGATGATGGGACGATGGAATTTAAACCAAAACCAACAGAAAGTAAAAAGGCAGTAAATCAAACAATATAAATTTATGAGTTTAACAAAAGAAAGTGTCGTTGTGATTACGGGTGCGGCTTCAGGAATCGGTCGTGCTTTGGCAGTTCATCTAGCAAAAGAAACAATTGCGGGAATCGCTATTTCCGATGTAAATACGGAAGGTTTGGCAGAAACCGAAAAAATGATTTCCGGCACAAATATAAAAGTTACAACGCACAAAGTTGATGTCGGCAATGAAGATGAAATGCGTGCATTTGCCGATGAAGTCGTCCAAAAACACGGGCGTGTAACTCACGTTATCAACAATGCCGGTGTCGCTCTCGGCGGTTCCGTTGCGGAAGTTTCGCTTGAAGATATACGCTGGTTAATGGACATCAACTTTTGGGGAGTTGTCTATGGCACAAAGTTTTTTCTGCCTCATCTCGAAAAAGAAAAATCGGCACACATCGTCAATTTTTCAAGTCTTTTCGGCATCATCGCACCGCCCGGACAAGCAACTTATTGTGCCAGCAAATTCGCTGTTCGGGGATTCACCGAAAGTTTGCGGCACGAACTCGAAAATACAAACATCAGCGTTTCGGTAATTCATCCCGGCGGCGTAAAAACTAACATCGCCAACACCGCTCGAATCGGCGAGTATGTTCAACTAAGCGAAAAAGAGATCGAAAAAAGAAGGGCAAAAGAAAACCAAAACCTCAGCCGCACAACGCCCGACCAAGCCGCTGAGATAATAGTCAAAGGAATCAAAGCCAAAAAACCACGTATTCTGATCGGTGTGGACGCTCGTTTACTTAGTTTCATCACACGGATTTTCCCACGTCGTTATTTTTTCATCATTGATCTAATCAGCGGTGGCAGGTTAAGAAATGATTAACTGAAGTAACGCACGATGGCAATTCATTAGAATTACTTTTTGTGCATTGCCGTTGTGATTTATCTTTCATATTCATAAATAATAATAAACCAATCATTCGCAGACTTTTCAGAGGTAGATTTTTTTTCAAAGAAACTTGATGACTTAGCCGCCCGTATTGCCGAATCTGTCAGCCAAAATTGATTGCTTATTGCAGTTGCGGAAACCACTCGTCCTTTGTCGTTGACGAATGCCAGAATTTTTACCTCATCTTTCTTATCACCGAAACTTTTATCACCGTTACCTTTATAAAAAGGCGGATTCAGTATCATTTCTCTACGCCTGTTTTCCCATCTTGAAATGTATCCTTTGACGATTGCATCCCGTTTAAATACCGGATCAGAATTTTGTCTTATCGGAGTAACAAGATAATCACCAATTTCATCCAAAACACTATTCAAACTGTATTTCGTGGTTTGGTCATCGGGTTTGATCTCTAAGGCTCGCACATAATCTTCCAAAGCAAGTTCAAAATCGGCTTGTATCTCATAAAGATCCGCACGTTTTTTATAAGCATCGGCATCTTTCGGATTTTTCTCAATTGCTTTGGTTAAATCGGCAATTTCTTTTTCGCGTTTTTCTCTACGTATTTTTGCTTCGGCACGCTCTTTTTCATTGACGACTTTTGGAGCTTTTCGACGAATAACTTCAATTAATGAATCGCTTGCACCTGTTGTGCGTAAGTCTTTTTCAATTTTCGCAGTCAGAGGAAAATCCACGCCGAGTTCATTGACACGCAACTTAATATATTCATTCAATTCCGCTGAAGAAGCCTTAAGACTGGTTGGATTTAATCCTGTCGTGATCATTTCCAACGTCAGCGGGTCTTTTATTTGTTTTTGTGCTTTTGTTGGAACACTTGCACCAAAAACAATTGACAAACCAAATATGATTGTCAAAGTTAATTTCAAACGACTGATTATAAATTCCATACGATTCCTCCCGAATATGTCCAAATGCAAACCTGCGTTTGTTATTTTAGACGACATTTGTAAATCGCATTTGCTTATTCAAAAATGGGTTTTTGATACCGCTTTAAATTCCAATGCAATTATTGCAACTTTAAAAATAGGAAGCGGATAAATAGTTATTGATTAACGCTATCTTTTTTATTTACTTCCCAACCCCAAGGTGCTGCCGGAGTAGCAATAGTTTTCGTTAGACCAAACTGAACACTATAAAATCTGTCCGTCCCGACACGCCTTAAATTATATGTAAAATGCTCCTTAGTTAAATCAATCCACCAAACATTTGAGATCGCCGCCGGAAGCATTTTCGCCGTTTCTTCATCCGCCGGAAAAACCTGTCGTTCTGCCGAACCGCTATTGCTTGAAACTCCGCCATACATCGTAACCTCATCGGGTTTTCCATCCTCGTGCCGATGATCGTGTTTAAGTTGTATCCTGTCTTTTATCTTCGTCAAAACCCAAGTCCTTGACCGATCTTCGCCGACAAAAAACGGAATCTTGATAACATTTCCCTCACAAGAACGAACGTGCATCACGAGTTTTTTATCCTTAAAAGTAGTATCGCCCTCAGAAGCATTTTTCACCTCACCCGCAAAAGCCTTTCCACACAATTTTTGCAATGAATCCCAAAATATCTTGCTGTTATCTGTCTGTGCAGAAACATTCAAGACTTGAACAAAAAGCATAAAAAACAAAAAGGTTAATTTTTTCATAAAAAGATTATATAGCATATGCAAAATTCAATCCTCTGTTTGCAAGAAACACATCCCCATTCGATCCGCAAATCCAATATATCATCAAAGATTTGTCGTTAAACTTCCCATCCCAAAACCAGTAATTATCGCTTCGTAATCCTCCGCAACATCGGGATTTTTTTGTAGGATTAAATCATATTGTCACATTTTACATTGGTCAGATGAAACAGTAATTAGTTTTTTTATTTTCTTCAGAAACTGTATGAAAACTCAGAAACTAGATCCAAGATGTTTTTTCTTATAACGTATGTGAAGGATGTAAAAGAAGACATCGAAGAAATGTCCAAACTCGTCAGCGAACTTTTAATTTATTCAAAAGCTCGCATAAAAACGCTGCAAGTCGAACTTGAAAACGTGAATTTACTTTCAACAATTAAGTTTGTCATCGAACGCGAAAAAGCCGAAAATCAAGCCGAAAGGTTTTGCTATTAACATTTCACTCAAAAATGCTTCAAATTAAACAATTTGATTAACAATAAATAATTTCATCTCGTCCTTTGTCCCTTGTCGCTCATCCCTAAATCTTTATGTGTTTTCAAATTTCGTTTGTGCTAATCTATCGCTATGCAAAGACGAGAAAAATTTGAAACTTCATCGGGCATTGAACTGCCGAATGATTACAATCCCGAAAATACCGAAAAGATAAATTATGCCGAAGATATAGGCAAACCCGGTGAATTCCCGTTCACACGCGGAGCGAGAGAATCAATGTATCGCGGACGTTTTTGGACGATGCGGCAATATGCAGGTTTTGCGACTGCCGAAGAATCCAATGAGCGTTATAAATATCTGCTTTCACAAGGCACGACGGGTTTGAGCGTGGCATTTGATCTGCCGACGCAAATTGGACTTGATTCGGATGATCCATTGTCGGCGGGTGAAGTTGGAAAAGTCGGTGTGGCGATTGATTCGCTGGAAGATATGCTGACGCTGTTTGATGATATTCCGCTTGATAAAGTTTCGACTTCGATGACGATAAATGCGACGGCATCAACGCTTCTTTGTTTATATCTAGCAGTTGCGAAAAAGCAGAATGTTGCTTTCGATAAAGTTTCGGGAACGATTCAGAACGACATTTTAAAAGAATACATCGCTCGCGGAACTTACATTTATCCGCCGAAACCTTCGATGCGACTTATCACAGACACATTCGCATTTTGTGCCGATCAAGTTCCGCGTTGGAATACAATTTCGATTTCCGGTTATCACATCCGCGAAGCAGGTTCGACTGCTGCTCAAGAAATTGCGTTCACACTTGCCGATGCGATTTGCTATGTTGATGCCGCAATCGAAGCGGGTTTGGAAGTTGACGATTTTGCACCGCGTTTATCTTTCTTTTTTAATGCTCACAACAATTTGCTTGAAGAAATCGCTAAGTTTCGAGCCGCAAGACGAATTTGGGCGAGAACGATGAAGGAAAGATTCGGTGCGAAAGATAAAAAATCTTTGATGTTGCGTTTTCACACACAAACTGCCGGTTCGACTCTGACCGCACAGCAACCGGAAGTGAATGTCGTGCGAACGACAATCCAGGCACTCGCCGCAGTTCTCGGCGGAACGCAATCTTTGCACACAAACGGAATGGATGAAGCGTTATCTCTGCCAACCGAACAAGCCGCAAGAATCGCACTCCGCACGCAACAAGTTATTGCTCACGAATCTGGTGTTGCCGATACAGTTGATCCATTCGGCGGAAGTTACGCCATCGAAGCGATCACCAACGAACTCGAAGAAAAAGCGTTAGATTACATCCAAAAAATTGACGATTTCGGCGGAATGCTCAAAGCCATCGAAGAAGGCTACGTTCAACGCGAAATTCAGGAAGCCGCCTACAATTACCAAAAAGCACTCGAAAAACAAGAAGAAGTAGTCGTCGGCGTAAACAAATATCGCATCGAAGAAGACGAATCAATTCCAATCTTAAAAGTTGATGAAACGGTTGAACGCGGACAAGTTGAAAGAACTCAAGCCGTCCGTGCAAAACGTGATGCAACAAAAGCCGAAAACGCTCTAGCAAAATTAGAAGAATCAGCAAGCAACAACGAAAATATGTTGCCTAAGATTCTTGATTGCGTCGAAAATTATGTAACAGTAGGCGAAATCTCGCATCGTTTGAGAAAAGTTTGGGGCGAATATCAAGAAGCAGTTACTATTTAATAATTGTATTAATTTATTATTTGAAATAAAATTGAGAAGAAGGAGAAGTTTATAAATCCTATGATTAATACATTAGAAACTTTAGATTTAAATGTTTCAGTTAAACAAATTGGAAATTTTACATCTTCACCACAAGCGTTTTTGAAAAAATCGCTTGAACAAATTTCCGATACCGAAATATCTAAGTGTAATATATCTTTTTTAGATTTTGAACATATTTTCAGATTTGAAATTGTTGATATTGTTGGTGATGAGTTTTCGGAACAGAT
>JBGTHN010000278.1:0-2740 GCA_041746235.1 Pyrinomonadaceae bacterium
TTATCGCCCGGATTTCCGGCGTGATAATGATAACCGATATTTTCATCACTGTGTCCGCCGCATTGATCCATATCTTCCGGCTCCTTGCCTTCTTTATCGAGCCGGGCGTAAATTCCGAATCCGTCCAGAGCATAGCCGAGAAGCGGCGAATGTTTTGCTTTTTGTTCGGCTTCTTTCGTGCAGCCGTTTGCGGCGTGATAATGATAGCCTTCGTGCGGATTGACGTGTCCGCCGCAATCATCGAGCGGTGCCAGAGTGTGTGCGTCTAAGATCGCGTTAAGCGGAGCGGGCGGATCGAATCTCACGCCGTTCAACGCCAATCCAAGAGGCGATCCGCCGCCGCCGCGTGGTGGTCCTTCGCCGCGAGGTGGTCTGTCGCCTCCGCCCGGCGGTCTATTGCCCATCGGCGTTCCGCTTCCAAGATAAATCGGATTGATCGGAATTAAATATTCAGTTTTGAAATCCGCATAAAATGTAGGCGAACATTCGACACAATAATTATTATATTCTTCGGCAACATCCGGTCTCGCCGCCGCTTCGCAGGCTTCCTGGGTTTTAGTTACTTTGACCGTGCCGTCTTCGCGGTAAAGTTTCCACTTCGGGTCGGAATAAAATTCATCCAGATTAGTAATAAACTTGCCGTCAACATCATAGACCTTTCCATCCTTAAACCAGATTCCGCCTTTTTCCTTATCGTCTTTGATATTTTCTGGACAAAAAGGTCCCGTCTTGTGTTCCTGCGGTTTTGCTTTCATCGTGAATTTATAGCATTTGGTCTTCAAACCGTTTGAAAGTTCGCAGTCTTCTGTTGTGATCTCTTCAAGTAAATTGCTTTGAATAAAAAGCGAAGTATCAACGGGAGTAACTTTTACATCCGTGTTTACGGTATTGCACCCAATTTGTAATGCAATAAACAACCCGATCAAGATAATGTTTATTTGTAATCTCATAACTTTTTTACATCAGCAGTTGTAACGTAGTTGGAAATATAAAGGCTAAATTAACAGGGATAAACGGGATGAACAGGGATATTTAAATACATATTTTATCGCTTTTTTATCCTGCCCATCCTGTCTATCCCTGTTAAATAGTTCTTTCAACTGCGTAACTTTTGATTAAGGATAAAGTAAAAACTTCCAATCTTTCGATTTTTTACAAAACATTTACAAATCTCCTGTCATTCCACATAAAACCTTTACTTTCGTTTGCTAGGCTGATCAGTGAATGAAAAGGTCTCAATCGTGAAATTGAGAACGAGCGATACGTAATATTTGTTGATCGAAAATTTGTTTTTGCGGAATCGTCGTAACCATTTTCGCTTTTTAAACGTCTTTGTTAAAGAACTAACATGACTTGTAAATACTTAATCAATCCATGAGCTTTATTTTGCGAAACAAGAAGAGAATATACAAAAATTGCTTTGCAATGCTGCTTATCTTGCTGTGTTCAATGAGTTTATCGGCTCACGATTTGGGTGTCAGCTCGATTAGTCTGGAAATCACGGACGGCAAACTTGTCGTTTATTCGTCCTATGCAAGAGCGGATTTTGACGCGGTTATAAAGTTGAACGACGCAGAAGATTTTAAGGCGTTCACCAAAAAAGCAGTAGCGGTGGAAGTTGACGGAAAACCTTTGGAAGTTTTGGACAATGATGTTTCTTTGAACAATGCCGACGGTTTGAATTTGCGGCATTCATTTGGCGAAGTTTCGGGCGAAAAAATCAAGATCACATCTCTTTTGCCGTCAAAACTATCTTCAAATCATATACAGATTTTGAAATTGATTCGCAATGACAAAGAAATTTCACGGCAATTTTTAACGGGCGACGATAACTCTTTTGAGTTTGATCTTGAAGATTTGCAAACGCCCGATTCATTCGGGCAATTTCTGACGCTCGGAATTAAACACATAACATTTGGTTTCGATCATCTTTTATTTTTGCTGGCATTACTGTTGGTTGTTACCAAATTCAGCGAAATTGCGAAGATCGTCACCTTTTTTACCATCGCTCATTCGATAACTTTATCGCTCGTTGCATTAAATATCATTTCCGTTCCGAGTTTTTTGGTCGAGCCGATAATTGCTGTTTCGATAATTTATGTCGGCTTGGAAAATGTCTTTAAAACCGAACAAAAAAAGCGTTGGCTGATCGCATATATTTTCGGTTTGGTTCACGGTTTGGGTTT
Source organism: Pyrinomonadaceae bacterium (assembly GCA_041746235.1). GTDB lineage: Bacteria > Acidobacteriota > Blastocatellia > Pyrinomonadales > Pyrinomonadaceae > Aridibacter. The sequence goes on from JBGTHN010000278.1 coordinate 2,187, forward strand.
TGCGTCCGTTTTGCAGGAAATCGGAATCGGCGAAGGAATTTCAGCCGTGATGCCGCTTTTGTCTTTTAATTTGGGCGTGGAAATCGGGCAGTTTGCGATCATTCTGCTCGTTCTGCCGATTCTTTGGAAACTTCAGCAACAAACATTTTATAAACAGAAATTCGTGCCAATTTTTTCGGTATTGATTGCGTCAGCCGGACTTTACTGGCTGATCGAACGAACACTTTTCTAAATAAAAAAATGGAGTAATAAAAATTATGAAAAACATTCCAACATTATTGATAGCGACGACAGCTATTTTGGGAGCATTTTTTGCAATCTCGTATTTACAGGACACAAAGGTCAGTGCGGATGCGAAAAATAAGGTCAAAATTTACGAAAAAGACGGATTTCGCGTGGTCGAATCAAACGGAATTCCCGATCACGAAACGGGTACGTTTCCGAATCCCGGAAATCCGAACCGCATCAGCGAGCAGAAATACAATTACAAGATCCCCATGAATCCGACAGTTTCGCCCGAAGGATTTCGTATGCCGGGACCGCCGCCGGGAGAT
>JBGTHN010000279.1:0-1789 GCA_041746235.1 Pyrinomonadaceae bacterium
AAAATGCTCGCACATGGGACGGCAACCGTTGAAATAAAAACAGGTTACGGACTCAATGCAGAAACTGAATTCAAAATGTTGGACGCTTGGGAAGAACTCGACAGAATTCATCCGATCTACTGCGTTCCGACATTTCTTGCCGCTCACGCCGTTCCGCCGGAATTCAAAGAAAATTCGGATGAATATGTAAAAATCATCTGCGAAAAAATGATTCCCGATCTCTTCAAATGGCGGCGTTACGGCTACATTGACGAGGATCGTTTGGATTTCCGCGAAAAGATGGATAAGCCGTTTTTTGTTGATGTCTTCTGCGAAAAAAATGTATTCACTTTGGAACAAACGAAGCGAATTTTAGAAACTGCCAAAGCAAATTATTTTGCGATCAAAGCTCACGTTGACGAATTTACAAACCTTGGCGGCAGCAAACTTTGTATCGAAATGGGAGCGACTTCGATTGATCATCTGGACGCGATTTCCGACGAAGAAATTGCACTTCTTGCAAACTCCGAAACAATCGGAATTGTCACACCAACGGTTAATTTTAATTTCGGTTCAACCGAATTTGCCGATGCCCGAAAACTTATAGATTCGGGTTGTGCGATAGCTGTTTCAACCGATTACAATCCCGGTTCTGCACCGTGTCCTTCGCAGCAAACAGCAATGCAAATTGCTTGTCGTTATCAGAAAATCCTTCCGTCCGAAGCGATCATCGGAACAACAATAAACGCCGCATTTTCAATCGCTCTCGGCGACAAAACAGGTTCGCTCGAAGCCGGAAAATGGGCGGATATTATTATTTTGGACACGGATGATTACCGCGAAATCTGCTATGAATTCGGCGGAAATTTTGTCAGCACAGTAATAAAAAGTGGGAAGATCGTTTTTGAGAATTAACATAAATTGAAAGAAAAATTTAACAGGGATGAAAAGGATTTATGGGATAAAATATGATAAAACCTAATCTTTAAAAAATCCCTGTCCGTCATCTTAATCCCTGTTAAATTTTTTTTTATTGTTCTTGTGCCGTTTTCAAAATCCAACCGTTCGGATCAACTGATAATTCCTGACCTTTTTGAATCGGCATCCAACCGAAGTTTTCTTTGAAATTAATGCGTTTGGTCTCATTATCAACTTTAACTTCAATTGGCATATTAAAAGGCATTTTATTTGATGTTTCCCAATTAAAATTAACACTCATTCTACCTTGATTATTCTCAACCTGTTCAAATTTGAGTTTCGGCAGTTCAGGCTGTCGAAAATAAACTTCAAAAAACCAATCAAGTTCCATATTCGATTCTTCTTCAAAGATTTGCATTACATCATCGGTTGTCGCAAAACGATTTTGTCTTCCGTCAGTGAAAGTTTCCATTTCTTTTGTTGGATATGCCATTCTCCGCAAGCCTTTGAAAAATGCTTCGTCGCCGATCAAATAACGCAAACTGTGCAAAATTAACGCACCTTTACTGTAAATATCGCCGTCGCTTTTGGTGTAATCGGGAGCAAGATAATAAATCTGATATGCAAAACGTGGTTCTCTCGGTGCGACCGCCTGAATATTTTTCAAACCTTTGAGGCGGTTTTTCATTGATGCAAAATATGCGTCCTTGCCTTTAAATTCTTCAACAAAAAGCGTATCCATATATGATTGAAAACCTTCGTGAATCCACATATCACGCCAATCCGAAGCCGTCACCATATTGCCCCACCATTCGTGTCCGAGTTCGTGTAGCATCAACCAATCAAAACCGTCTTCACTTTTTTTGAACTTGTTTCCGTAAGCAATAATCGT
>JBGTHN010000280.1:0-6393 GCA_041746235.1 Pyrinomonadaceae bacterium
GTTTATCAAATGTGTCGCACGCCCGAATTTAGTAATTATCTCATCGGCAAATCGCTGAATATCTTCACGGTTTGAAACATCAACTTTCGAAGTCAGAACTTCAATATCATCGAAATTGATCATTTCAGCAGTTTCATTCAATCCTCTTTCATTAACATCGCAAATCGCAATTCCTGCAATATCTTCGTTTGCGAACTGAATTGCCAACGCACGTCCGATTCCCGAACCCGCACCTGTGATAACTACGATACTTTTGTTTGTTAAACTCATAGATAAATCTTTGTAAATTGAAAACTGTTTTGTATTTGAACAAATTGATTATATTGTCTGACAGGGAATATAAAAAACTGCAAAAGCCTTTATAAAGTTAAATCGAGAAAATTTATGTCTAAAAATAAAACAATTATAATATCAATATTCATTTTATTGTTGATGAGTTACGGATGTTCAGAAAATAAAACTGCAACATTTACTATTTCAGGGCAGATCAACAATCCGCAAAATGGCAAAATAGTTTTGTCTCAACTCGAAGATGTCAACCGGAAAAAATCTCGTGTGGTTGAGGAAATCAAATTAGACGAAAAGGGAAGTTTCAATCAAGACTTTGATCTTGAACCGCACATATACGCTTTGGATTTTTACGGCAAAAAAACAATTACGCTGGCAATTGATAAAGGGCAGAAGATTGTTATAAATGCAGATGCAAATGATCTTTCAAAAATAGAAATAAAAGGTTCGGAAGACACAGATAAATTTCTCGCTTATGAAACATTCCGTAATGAATCATTGGACAGACTCGTTAAATCCGTCCGTGAGAAGATAAAGAAATTGGAAGATGAAAATAAGCCCGAAAATAAAGAAGCAATAGAAACATTAGGAATTGCCGAAATTGAAAATTACGAAAAACATCGTGATGAATTGAATGATTTTATCAAAAATAAAATGGGAACTTCGATTGCCATCTATCCGACGACTTTGCGTTGGGACGGAGATGAGAATTTAGAACTTTATCAAACTTTGGCAAAATCATTCGCAGAAAAATATCCCGAATTAGCAGTAACAAAACGAATTAATGAAAAGGTAGAGGTCTTGAAAAATACTAGCATTGGTGGCAAATCGGCGGAAATCAAAATGTCCGATAAAGACGGAAAAGAGATCGCTTTATCAGACATAAAAGGGAAGTATGTATTGATAGATTTTTGGGCAAGTTGGTGCGGTCCGTGTCGGCGTGAAAGTAAGACGATTGCTACACTTTACGATAAATACAAAGATAAAGGGTTTGAAATATACGGCGTTTCTTTGGATTCGGAAAAAGACCTTTGGTTAAATGCAATTGAGAAAGATGAGCGAATTTGGGCGAATGTTTCAACTTTGCAAGGTTTTGAAACTCCTGTAACTTTTGAATATGCAGTAACGGCTTTGCCCGCGAAATTTATTGTTGATGCAGAAGGGAAGATCGTTGCAAAGAATTTGCACGGCAAGGAATTGGAAGAGAAAATTGACGAATTATTCGCCGAATAATAAATGAAAAGAGTCGTGATATTTTTACATCACGACTCTTTATCACGAAAATAAATTCTATTTATTCACCCGACCAATCTTTTATCAAACCTTCTAAAAAGGTGATGCTTCTGGGATTTGCTTTGTTGGCTTTTCCAAAATCAACAGCTTTTTTGGCGGTTTCAATCGCTTCTTTTTTCTTTCCCGAAGCGGCTTGAAGACGAGCTTTTCCAAATAAAGCGTTAAATGAATCGCCTTCGCTTAGAATCGAATCCAACCAACTTATTGCCATTGCATATTTATCGCTTTGTTCAGTTGCGTATATAAAATTTGCCGCGTTAATTCTTTCGGATGTAATATTTTGATTCACATTTTGAATAATTCTGGCATTCACATCACCAACATCAAGTTTAAAAGGAATACGTGCATTGCCCCAAGCTAGTGTAATATCTGCGGTTGAATCCGTTACGTTCTGAATCATATACGCCAATGATTCAATCGAATCTTTGTCCATCACAGATTTTGTTTTTACTCGCAACTGATCTTTGGCTTCGTCATAAACTGTTCCCCATTGATCCCACGTTTTATTAAAGATCAAAGTCCAATCGTTTCCGTTCGGAATTGCATAAAAACTATATTTACCTTTCGGCAATTTTTGACCGTTTATCATTACATCATTTGTAACTTCGAAAACTGTCGCTTCATTCGCTCCCGTACGCCAGACTTCGCCGTTTGGAACTAACGGTTTATCTTCTTTGCTTCCCCAAAGTGTTCGCCCTTTAATATTTGGACGATGATAAGTAATCGTCACATCCGTATCGCCAACCGTTTGCATAATCATAGCCTTTTGGCTCGGACGCGGATATTTTGTTTGGGCAAAAGTTTCATTTGTTGCGGAAACTAAAAATATGGCTAATGCCAAGCACAAAGATATTCTTGTTAATAATTTCATCTCTCTAACTCCTCTTAAAAATGTAAAATTTTGTTGTGAATTTATTGTATTCTGCCGAATCATTTGAATCAAATTCATTATTATGAAGTCTGTTTGTTATGGAATTATTCCCAAAGTTATTTTGAGTTTTTTCTAAAACTGCGTCCGTTTCCTTTATTTAGATTTCTAAAAGTTTCTGTCAAAGAATGACAATTAGAACAAAGAAGTTCTAGGTTGGATTCACTGTTATTCAATGCGTTTCCATCTATATGATTCACTTCTAAAGGAGGTTTGTTAGTTATAGGATGTTTTTTGTTCCAACCACATAAGCAACATTTTTCTTGGAATTTTTCAAACAAATATCTTTTAAGGTGGTTAGATAACTGTGGAAACTCTTTGCCTTTATTTCCATCTATTTCTCCATTTTTCCAATTTAAGATGAATTGATTATATTGATAATCAGCTTGGCATTTGTTTGAGCAATATTTGTAGTTTTTTCTTTTTGTGGGTTTTTTGCAGTTAAAACAAAACATTTGTTTGAAAAGTATGGAGCCGGTGATGGGATTCGAACCCGCGACCTACGCATTACAAATGCGTTGCTCTACCCCTGAGCTACACCGGCTTATTTTTTGCAATTATAACAAACAATCGCAAGAGAAAAATACTACAAAAACAAAAAAGAATGTGCAAGTAAGAAAATGTAAAATTAAATTAAAGTGTTAAACATTAAAAAAAATGGTTGACGTGTGTTGGCATAAAAGGTTACGATAATACCAGCCAATTCTACGGCTACTTACATATCTATGAACTCTCAAATGTCATAAAATTTCTGACATAAGCAATAAATTCTATAAGCATTATCAAAAAAGGAGAAAATCGTGAATTTTCATAAAATTAAAGTAAATAAAATCAGTTTTGTTCTCTTGATTATCTTGACAGTGACCTGTGTTATCTATGGACAAGATAATCCCAATAACGCAAACGTCGTCTATAATGACAGCAATAAAAACTTGGCAGTAGCTGTAAGAAATAATCTCTATTGTGCCGGATATATTCAAAAGTCTTCGTTTAATACCAAACTGGAAATCGTCGGTTCGAAGGATGAAAAAGAAAAACATATTTATGCCGAAGGCGATGAATTGTATGTTAATTCGGGGGCAGTTGATGGTGTGAAAGTTGGTGATAAATTTTCTGTCATACGTCCACGCGGCAAGTTTAAGTCAGAATGGTCAAAGAAAAAAGATCTAGGAGTTTATGTTCAAGAACTCGGTGCAGTGGAAGTAGTAAGAGTTATGCGTGATGTTTCTGTTGCAAAAGTAATGACTTCGTGCGGCGTGATCTTGTTCGGCGATATATTAACGCCTGTTCCAAACAGACAAAGTCCGATGTTTAAGAAACGAGAAGCTTTGGATATTTATGCAATGTCTTCCGGCAAGGCAAACGGCAGAATCTTGATGGCACGAGATGGAATTGAATTACTCGGACGCGAACAGATCGTTTATGTTGATCTGGGACGAGAAGACAATGTTCAAATCGGTGATTATATGACTATCTATCGTCCGCTTGGAACAGGTGATCTTTTTGCCAATGTCCTGAAAGAATCTATTGATAACAAAGAAGAAGGTTATGAAAGTGACCGTTATAAAGGCGGAAGATATTCAAATCAATCGGCTCGTAAAAAAGGGACTGATGGAAATGGAGCAGTTGTTACTACAGAAGATGCAAAATCCAGAAGACCAGACGGTTTGCGTCGAGTTGTTGGTGAATTAATCGTTTTGAATGTTTTTGAAAGAACCGCAACAGTGATGATCGTTCGGAATGAATCAGAAATTCACACCGGAGATTATGTTGAAGTTCAATAGACAGAAAATTAGAAAGTAAAAAAGTCAGGAAGAATTTATTTGGAATGACTTATCAAATTTTAATCCAAGACGGCATCTTTAGCCGTCTTTTTCTTTTTGTTCTCATCATAGAAAAACCTAAAATAGCCATACATAGACCAAATTGCAGTTAAAACTGCCAGCCATAAAGCACTTCGTCCAACCAAATAACCGAAAACTTTCCAATCATTATTTGTTAAAGATAATCCGGCAAGATTCATAAATGCGGTTTGAACTTGGGAAACCTGCCAGAAAAATTCAGGCACGTCAGCACCAAAATTAGAAACGGGCGGGGGTGAATTTGCTCCTGCAACAAGTAAAGCGACAATGGCGATACATTGCAACCACATTTTAACTTTACCGACCTTTTGTGCAGAAATGATAATACCTTCGCTTGCCGCAACTGAACGCAAACCTGTCACGACAAACTCTCTGCCTAAAATAACAACGACAGCCCAAGCCGGAGCAAGATTTTTTTCGACTAAAACGATCAAAGCGGCAGAAACAAGAAGTTTATCGGCTATCGGGTCAAGCAAAGCACCGACTTTTGAAACTTGTTTGCGTAGGCGGGCGATGTGTCCATCCAAAATATCCGTTAGCGAAGCGATAATAAAAATTGTAATCGCTAAACCATAACTTTGAATACCGAGCCAAGTTTCAGAATAAGGCGTAAGTAAAACGACCACCATCAAAGGGACGAGGAAAATACGCAATAATGTTAGATAATTTGGTAAATTCACGGTTATTAACTTTTTTTAGTGTATTTTCACTATAAAGCCGTGTCAATATCTTTGGTCAGATAATTTACAAAGTTGAATAATAAAAAAGGCGAAAAGCTATTGAATAACTTTTCGCCTTTTATCATAAAGTAAAGTTTTAGACTTATTGCATAAAACCTAAATTAGAACTTCCGAAACTTCCGATATTTGGAAAAACTGTTGGAATATCTTGTTCCGGCAAACCGAACCAACGTGCGAGAGTTGCGGCATATTGTTCGACAGATGTTGTCGGAATCCAGCGACCACGTGCGTTATTTGTATTTGATGTAGCATCATCCGGACCGTCAACAACCAGCGTTGGAAATGGCGTTCCGTTAGCAGTATCAATTCCGTAAAAATCTCCGCCATTAACCGAATCTCCAATGATAAACATATGATTGCCCCAACCGTGGTCGCTTCCGGCAACTGCACCGACACCTGCCGGATTCAATGTGCGACCAAAATCAGTCATCATAAATATCGTCACGTCATCGGCGGCACCTTGCACAACCATTTCGTTATAAAATGCACGAACTGCCTGACTTACTTCAGCAAGTAAGTTGCTATGAGTATTTAATTGATTTGAGTGTGTATCAAACCCACCGCGTTCAACAAAGAAAATTTGTCGGTCAACGCTTAGATCATTACGTTTTTTAATAACACGAGCGGTTTGTTTTAATTGTCTTCCAATTGAAGTGTTTGGAAAAGTTGCCGTTACCTCTTGAAATGTCGCTAAAGCACCGTTTGCAACAAAAGCCGCATCGGTAACGGATTCAGCCGCTTCAACATAATTTGACGAAGAATTTAATGCACGTATTTCATTTAATGCTTGAAGTCGTGCCTGCGAAATCGCCGTATTATCAAAACCTATCGGATTTAACACCTGATTCAAAGCTGTGCCTGAATCAGAGATCGCCAATGGCTGAGTTGATTGTCCGGCAGTAAAAAGTTGCGAACCATTTATCGAAGTAATCATCGGAATTAATCCGTTTGGATTGCTTCCGGCAGTCATTTGATCGGAAATTCGTCCGCCCCAACCGGAAAAAGAAAAGGCATCGGAGCGACCGGCGTGAAATTGTTTAACCTGGTCAAGATGTGAAAATAATTGTGTCGGTTTTGTAACGGAATTATTTTGATACTGGGCTTTCGTCATCGGATTCACAAGCGAACCGACATTGATCGCAAATGCCATTTTGCCTTGCCCGTAAAGTTCGTGAATTCCGTTATTGATACTGCCTTGAAATGCACCGAAACTCGGATGTAGTCCATAAGTCAGATTGCTCATACTTGGAACTGAGATCGGCAAAAGTGTATTTTGTGCCAA
>JBGTHN010000281.1:0-8755 GCA_041746235.1 Pyrinomonadaceae bacterium
ACTTCGGAATTGATATGTATTCACTTTCAACTTATTCAAAATGATCGAACTTTTCTTAAATTTTACGGACGAAAACGGCAAGGAAGAACGAATTCCCGTCGAACAGGAAGAGTTTATCATTGGCAGACATTCGGAAAATGATTTGAGCATTGTCAATTCGAGTCTTTCTCGTCAGCATATCAAAATTCAACGCTACGCCGATATTTTTGTCGTTTCGGACTTAGGCTCAAGCAATGGCACTAAAATCAACGGCGAAAATTTGGATGAACCCGCTACTATCAACAACGGCGATTTGCTAAACCTCGGCGGCGGTTTGGAAATTGAAGTCGAACTTATTTCTGATAAAGCAAAAGCAGATGCCGATTCGGACAAAAATACCGATGCAGAAAAAAGCATTTCAGCAACAGCATCTTCGGGTGGAACTTCCACGGCAAGTAATTCCGCAAGCGGTTCAGGTTTCGGCAAGTTTATGATTATCGCACCAATTTTGGGAGTTGTGTTTTTAATATTCGCGGTTGGCGGAATAATTCTGCTTGGCAAAAAAGCTGAACCTGAAATCGCCAAAAACAACGAAAAAGATACTGAACTTGTCAGAAAATCTCTTGATGAAAATGATTCAGATAATAATGATTCTTCATCAAATGAAACAGAGGAGAATTCTTCGGAATCTACGACGGATGAAAATTCAAACGAACAAAAGCCAAACGATTCAACTTCTCCAAATAATTCAAATCCCGAAACAAGCGACAACGGTGGAAATGAGTCAATAACTTCAAAAGCCGACGAATCAGACGAATCCATAAAAATCCGCGAAAATTCATTTACATTTATGCGAAAAATTTCCAGAAGCAGTCAAAAACCTGTTTTGTTGAACAATCAACTTTCGATTCTGGAAAGCAAAATCAGTTCGTTCAAAAGTTCCAACACATTGGCAAGCAATATTAAAAATGCAAAAGGTAATACAGAAGCCATCAAGGAATTAGCCCGTTCAAAAAATCTCAATCCGCAATTTCTGGCAACGGCGGCAATGGCAAAACTCGGTAATCAAAGCGGCAATGTTTTGGCAACAGCCCAAGAAATGGCAGGAATTTTGGACAGATTGAATATCGAAATCGGCGATGAAAAAGCAGATGACAGTTTGATATTGATCGCCGCTTATACTCAAGGACAAGCAGGAGATTTCACCAAAATGAAAAAAGATTTACAAAAACTTGCAGACAAAAATTCCGAACGTGCCATCGAAGTCCGTTCGATTTGGTTTCTCAAAGAAAAAAGTGCGATCAATGATTCACAATTTGAATTTGCTATTCGTTTTCTGGCAATCGGAACAATAACGCAAAATCCTAAAGCGTTTAACGTCAATGCAGAAGCACTGGTTTTGAATTGAGATTTTTTTAGTTTGAATCACTTTTATGACTAAAATATCCCGAAGTTTATTGAACAAACTGTTGGGCAAATGAAAAAAATTCCAAAAAATTTATGAAAAGCAAAGACGAATGGAAAACCATACATACGAGAGTTTCGATCAAAGGCAATCCGCTTGAATTGCAAATGACAGTTCCTACAAAAACTGTAACTGCGAGAAAAATGTTGCCGATATTTCGGCAGATGTCGAATTCATTTGTTCAAATCGGTGTTGATGCAGCCAATGCTCACGGAGAAAAAATTTCGTGTAAAGCAGGTTGCGGTGCTTGTTGCCGACAATCCGTTCCGATTTCGGAAAGTGAAGTTTATCAGATCACCGAAATGGTTGAAAATATGCCTGAACCACGCCGAAGCGAAATTAAGGAAAAATTCAAAAAAGGTTGTTCACATCTTGCAAACATCGGTTGGTTTGAAAAATTAGAAACAACGGTGTCTGCACCTGCTGAAGTAAGACAAGGTGTTCTTGATGAATACTTCAAACAAGGAATTCCCTGCCCCTTTTTAGAAGATGAATCCTGTTCAATTTATGAAGAACGTCCCTTGATTTGTCGAGAATATCTGGTTACCACACCGGCGGAAAATTGTAATAACCCCACACCGGAAACTATCAATACAATTTCGATCCCAATTCATCCTTCGTCCGCAGTTTGTTCAATCACAAAGACCAAGAATTTAAGTCCGGGATTTAATTTTGTGCCGCTGATACTTGCACTTGATTGGGCGAACCATTTCCCCGAAACAACAGAAGAGAGAACGGGTGAACAATGGATGAAAGACTTTTTCAAAAGCGTAACCGGAAAAGAGATACCGAAAGAGGTAATTAATAAATCATAATTATTTCTGTAAAATCGCTTATAATATTTACTATTTACAAAGAACGATTTACTATTGGTTTCTATAAATTATGAGTAAATACCGGAAAATTGTCTGGAATGAAGGGATGCTTTTAACGCCTCATCATTTTCAGCAGTGGGATAACTATCACGAAGAACTTCTTAACACTCGCGTTCGTTCGATCTTGCCGTATGAATACGGCATTTTGGACTTGCAAATAAACCGCGAGGCAATCAGCAATGGCGATTTTCAGATCACTAACTGTCACGTCGTAATGCCTGACGGCTTGATGATAAATGTGCCGGATGCGGAAGGTGTTCCCGATCTGCGTCCGGTCGGCGATCATTTTCATCCCGAACAAGAAACATTAGGCGTTCATCTGGCAATTCCTGCACGTAAAATGGGCGAAGCAAATTTTCAAGCAAATGGTGCGAAACATAATATAAACCTACGCTTTTTGCAGGAAGGTATGCTGGTCAAAGATGAAACGAGTGGAACGAACGAACAGCCTGTTGCTTATGCAAAAAGTAACTTGCGAATAATTTTTGATGATGAATTGCGTGACGGTTTTACATCAATCAAAATCGCCGAACTTGAAAGAACACAAACGGGACAACTGAAAATTTCGGAAAACTATATTCCGCCGGTTTTAAGAACTTCAGCGTCCGATTGGCTCGTCAATATGTTGCGTCAGTTGGTCGAAATTCTGATTACCAAAAGCAGTTCTTTGGGCGAACAACGTCGGCAAAAAAATGCTTCCCTCGCAGATTTTACAACTGATGAGGTCGCAGTTTTTTGGTTGTTGCATACGATCAATGCCGCTATTCCACCGATGTCGCATTATTTCCGCTCACCTCTGCTTCATCCCGAAAAATTATATCTGGAGTTAGCGAAGGTCATTGGGCAGTTGCTGACATTTTCTTTGGAAGATCATCCGAAAGACATCGTGAAATATGAACACGATGATCTTTATTATACGTTCAGCAATCTTTCGGCACAGCTTCGGAATTTGCTGGAAACAGTCATTCCGAGTCGTTGCGTGGCAATTCCTTTGGAAAAAACCCGCGAATCCGTTTATGTCGGAAGAATCGAAGACGAGCGTTTATTCAAAGATGCCGGATTTTATTTGGCGGTTCGTGCCAAAATACCCGAATCAAAATTGATGGAACTCGTTCCGGTTGTGGTTAAGATCGGTTCGCGTGATGTGATAGATTTTCTTATCGGTTCAGCAATGCCCGGTGTTGTCTTAACGCACGTAAATCCGCCGCCTGCACCGATTCCGACTCGTATGGGTTTTAAATATTTCTCGCTTAATACAATAGATGAAAGCGAAAATTATTGGAATGGAATAAAAGGTTCAAAGATCATCTCCGTCTATATTCCAAACAAAATCCCCGATGAAGAAGTTGAATTGTATGCGGTTAAGGCTAAGTAAATAATAAGTGATAGCTACAAACCAAGTTTTCAGTTATCAGTTTCAAAATTATGAGTGATAGAAGTCGAACAACTAACAATGATTTGGTCAGATTCGCCGGACCGATATTTGATTTGATCTTGCGTATTAAGGCGGGAATTGTTCAACCTTCAAATGATTTGCGTCCAAAATGTACAAAATTGCTTGATGAATTTGAAAAACGTGCCGAGCGTTATCGTTTTAATCATAAAGTTGTGCGAGTTTCAAAATTTGCTATGGCTTCTTTTATTGATGAAACTATTCTGACGAACGATTTTCCATTAAAAGACGAGTGGGAAAAATATCCTCTCCAACTTGAATATTTTGGCGAAAGTTTAGCCGGAAATAAGTTTTTTGACAAACTCGAAGCAATGCTTAAACAGATGAAGGTAACGGCGGATGCGGTGGAGATTTACTATGTCTGTATGCTTTTGGGTTTTAAGGGAAGATACATTGTCTATGAACAGGATAAGCTTTTACAGATAATGCAAAAAACCGCAAAAGCATTGGTTAAAGCAGGTAAAATTGTTCCGACGGAACTTTCACCAAATTGGCTTGCCAACGACCAACCCGAACCTCCGCCAAAACGCGGAATGCCGACGTGGGCAAAGATTTCTGCATTCAGCGGATTGGGTTTAGCGGTTATCGCTTATCTGACGATGTTTCTAATATCAACAATATCTTTAAGCGAAGCAATGGGGAAATTAGTTTTAACTAGATAATTCTTTTTATAGAAAATATGGCTAATTGGCATATACAACAACTGAAATTTGTTTTTGGAATCGGAGGCTTTATGTCATTTTATGGCGGAGCAAGCCTCGCCATATATTTTCTTGGTGAATATGGCGGAATTGATGTTCCATACCGATTTGCGATTATCGGATTGCTTTTGCTGACAATGCCGATTGCCCTAGTCATCGGTTATTTTGCCACACGAAACAAAAATAAAGAAGAAGCAACAGAATCGGAAGAACAAGAAGCGGCTGAATCTTCTGGCATTCAAACAGAACAAAAAGTATCTTCCGCACCAAGCGGAAATTTTGATGAAGACTTAAACAAAGGTGCGAATGAAGTTGTCGAGTTTTTGAAAAGTTCAAACCTTGGAGCAATGGGCGATGCACTCTATTCTTTGCCTTGGTATCTAGTTGCTGGAACAACAAAAAGCGGCAAAACCTCGCTGGTTTTAGGCTCAAATCTTAATTTTCAAAATCTTCCGAGTCAGAGACAATCCGAACAAAAACTCATCCGTCCGACTCGTCAGATTGATTGGCGTGTTACAAGTGATGCGGTTTTTGTTGATACGCCCGGACGTTTGCAGAGTGGAAGTGCAGATGGTGATGAATGGTCTTCACTTCTTGAAACCATCAAAAAACATCGTTCAAATCGTCCTTTGGATGGTTTGATCTTAACCATTAACACAGAAAAAATTCTACATTCAGACGAAAACGAAATTGAAGAATTAGCAAAAACCATCCGCACACGGCTTGATGACGCAACAAAGAGATTAAAAATAAGATTTCCCGTCTATCTTGTTTTTACACACGCCGATGCGATTGAAGGTTTCCGCGATTCTTTTTCGGTTGGAAAAAAGGAAGGCGAAAACTTAGTCTGGGGAGCGACGATTCCGCTCGAAAAAAGCGACAATGCTCAGGCACTTTTCGACAGCGAATACGAAATTCTTCAAGATTCGATAATGAAACGCCGTATGATTCGTCTGTCCGCACCTTTTTCTCCAACGCGTCAATTACGAATTTTCAACTTCCCGCTTCATTTCGGCTCGGCACGACGCAAACTCGGCACGTTTGTAACGACACTTTTCCGTCCGAATCCTTTTAGCGAAAGTCCTTTTTTGCGAGGCTTTTATTTTACGGCTGTTCCCGTCAACCGACAACGCAGTAATCAACAAAGAAAACCGGCAGCAATTCCGCAAACGGTCGGCGAAACATTTTTCACAAAGAGATTTTTCCGCGATGTAGTTCTGCGTGATAAAGATTTGGTTAAAACTTTTCAAGACCAACGCCAAAAACCGCCGCTACTCGGATGGTTTCTGACATTTTTGGGGGCTTTTCTAACGCTGGTTTTACTCGGATTTGCGGCTTATTCGCTTTATAGTAACTACAAGTTTGTTCAAGATGCAACGGAAAAAGGTCAGGCGGTTTTATTAAATGTCAGGAAAGATTCGAACCGAAATCCGCTTGAAAAACCGGCGGCTGAAACGCAGGAAGAATTGGATGCAATTGAAAACTTACGAAAAATTCTGGTCGTAATGGATGATTATGACCGCAATGGAGCTCCTATTTATATGCGATTCGGTTTGTATTCCGGCAAACGAATTTATAGAGAAAGGCTTTTGAATATTTATTACAGTGCGATTCAGAGGCGTTTTAGAAATCCGACGATAACTAAACTTCAAACCGAACTTCAAACATTTGCATCATCAAAAGATTCTGTAGATGCGTCAAATCTAACACCCGAACAGGAAAAAATACTTGGCAAAAATTACAGTCTGCTTGAGGCTTATTTGATGCTCTCCGAAGAACATAAAAAAAGAGCTGTTCCATCAATTCTATCCAGTACACTTGAAGAATATTGGATCAGTGAGTCTAAGCTACCGCCCGGAAACGAGGTTATGGCTAAAGAACAGTTGAATTTTTATTTCACTCAAATCACCCGTGAGCCTGATTATAACGGCGATCCGAGTGCATTCCCGAGAATTACGCCCGATTCGACAATCGTAAAAAACACCCGCGATAAACTAAAAAATTATCCGGCTTATCTGCGTTATTTGCGACGTATCATCACCGGAGTTTCAAAAAGAGTTGACGAAGTAACAGTTGAAACTTTACTTGACGGACGAGGTCAGGGAGTTTTGAGCGGAACTCATAAAATTTCTGGTGCATTTACGATGGAAGGTTTTCGCAATTGTCCGACGAATATAGAAGATGTTACCGAAAGATGTGTTAAAGATGCGATTGCCAACGCCGCTCAGAAACTCGGAGAAGAAGATTGGGTGATGGGCAGAAAAGATGAAAATGCTCAGGCAAAAGATGATGAAATCACCAAACTTCAAGATCGCTATTTCAATCTATACATAGACAATTGGCGTGAACTTATACGCCAAACCAAAGTTACAGATTTCAAACGACTTGAAGATATGAACAAGGCTTTGAGGGCTTTTTCAGATGCTGAATCACCAATGAAAATTCTGCTTCTCGAAGTTTCTAGAAATACTAAATTTACTTCAAAACCAAAAGTGAAGGATTGGACGGATTTTTCGTGGATCTCGGATTGGTGGAACTCTAAAAATCCGGCTGAAGGTGAAAAAACAAGCAATCCGGTGGAACGTGAATTTGATGCTTTGGCTAAATTTGTCGGTCTGGATGAAGAAGACAAAGATAAAAAAGCCCTGATTGATGAAAAATACGGCAAGTCTTTAGAATCTCTGAATCAGGTTTTCGGCAAAATTGAAGAATCCGATAAGAATACAATTACGGCGGAGATTGAGAAAAAAGATAAAGAATCCGATGCCTACCAAGCATTAGATAGAGCAGAAAACCAAATTGATTCATTGGTTAAAGGTTTCAAATCTAATTCTGAAGAAGACATTGCCAATCTGCTTAAAGAGCCGATTTCTCAAATTCGAAGCTATTTCGGAGCAGACGCATTGACGCAACTTAAAAATGATTGGAATCAGAAGATTTTGCCGAAAGCTCGTGCGATCGAAAATGGTTATCCATTTACCGATGACGGCGAAGCGGATTTGACAGAACTTTCAAAATTCTTGAATCCGGTTGATGGAGAATTGTCTAAATTCTACAAAGAACGTCTAAAGGAATATTTTGACGAAGTAAACAATCAACTAGTTGTTAAGGAATCAAGCAAGTATAAATTCTCGGCTGACTTCGTTAAATATCTCAATAACGCCTTTAAACTGCGTGAAGTTTTGTATGGAAAATCCAATAAGGAAGTTAGCTTTAAATATGATTTCCGTTTGATGAAGGTCGAAAATTCAATTATCGAAATTACGATTGATGGACAAAAGGTTACATCGGAAGCGACGGGTTCAAGCACGCTCGGTTTTCCGGCGGCACAGGGAGCAAGCACAGGTGTTTTGATGCGGTTTGCGTCAACTGATGATACGAGTTCGACATCGGGCGATACTTTACCGTCAAGTCCTTCTGCAAATAATTCCAATTCCAACGTCCCCACTTCAAGTCCAACTCCGTCTAACTTTTTACAAGACTCAGATGAAAAGACAAAAACATTTCAGGGAACCTGGGGATTGTTCAAATTTGTTGATGCAGGTTCAAAGGAAAAGACTGGAGATGAATATGCCCTGAATTATAAACTCGGCGATAAAACGATCAAAGCCACGATCAAACCACAGGGTGGCAATTTGTTTGAAAGATCTATTTTTAAGGATGTGAAAGCACCGCAAACTATAATTGAATAGCATTTTTTTCAAAGGAAAACATAATGAACGAAGCCAAAATATATCTTGACGCAGGAAAATTAACCGAAGCGATTCAGGCAACCCTGAATCACGTACGAACAAAGCCGACTGACATTACGGCGAGAATTTTTTTGTTTGAACTTTCTTGTTTTTCCGGCGATTGGGAACGTGCCGAAAAACAACTCGATGTCATCGGACAGCAAGATGCAAATGCGATGATTGGTTCATTAATGTTCAAGCAAAACCTCAAAGCGGAACGAGATCGTTTGAGCGTTTTTAATGAAGGTTTGATTCCTGAATGCTTAATGATTCCGCCGAAATATGTTGAGAATCTTATTATTGCCGGAACACATTTACGCGAAAACAGAACAAGCGAAGCGAGAGAATTGCTTGATAAGGTTGAAGAAGAACGTCCGGCTTTTGCCTGCAAGATCAATGGTGAAGAATCGGAAGATTTCCGCGATTATAATGATCTGACAATGTGTGTTTTTGAAGTTATCGTCAAAGATTCTTATGCGTGGATTCCGTTTGAACATATTGAACAAATCAAATTTATGCCTGCTAAATCTTTGCGTGATATGTTTTGGTTA
>JBGTHN010000282.1:0-4879 GCA_041746235.1 Pyrinomonadaceae bacterium
AGAATCATTTCCTTTTTGGATTATTTTTAATTCCAATACTTTCCGAACACAAAAAAGAGTTACTAAATACATTAAGCTATATATCTGGTAACTCTTTTTTAGACCTAATACTAATTTTTAATTAGTAGCCAATCGCGACACCATCACTTCTTGAATCAATTGCACCGAGTCGAACACCTTCGTTGTCAACTGCGATTGCAGTTGCAGAAGCAAGATTGCGAGCTTTTTCGTCAAATTGATGTCCATATTTTTCTAATATCGAGCGTGTATCGTTCGATATTCCGTATTGTTCAAACATTAAATAATCGGGAAGCCATTGATGATGAATTCTCGGAGCGTCAATGGCTTCTTGAATATTCATTTTGTGGTCAATCATATTGATTGTTGTTTGCAGAACAGCCGTGATAATTCTTGGTCCGCCTCTTGCTCCGACGGCAAACCAGAATGTGCCGTCTTTTTTCATAACGATCGTTGGAGTCATCGAAGAAAGCGGGCGTTTCATCGCACCGACAGCATTTTTTTCGCCTTGCACGAGTCCGAAAAGATTTGGTTTTCCGGGTTGTGCCGCAAAATCATCCATTTCATCATTGAGCAAAACGCCCGTGCCTTTTGCCGTTACCGCCGAACCGTAAATATTATTTATCGTATAGGTGTTGCTGACAACCATTCCGTCTTTATCAACAACCGTGTAATGCGTTGTGTCCATTGATTCTTTGCCGGAAATTTCGCCCCATTTTATTTCTTTAGAATTCGAGGCTTTTTTCTCGTTGAATGTTTTCATTCTTTCCAAAGCATAATCTTTTTGGATCAAATAATTTGTCGGAACTGTTGAATAATCGGGATCACCGATGTGTTCGGCACGGTCAGCAAATGCTCTCCGCAATGCTTCGGTTAAAAGATGATATTTGGCGGCTGAATCGTGTCCCATTTTGTCAATATCATATTTTTCAAGCATATTTAGCACTTGAAGTAGAACAATTCCACCCGAAGACGGTGGTGGCATTGAAACTATTTCGTGACCGCGATAATTTCCACGAATTGGAGCTCTTTCTTTAACTTTGTAATTTTTCAGATCAGCCATAGTTATCAAACCATTATTGCGTTTCATATCTTCGGCGATCATTTGTGCGGTTTTGCCTTCGTAAAATTCTTTAGCACCGCCAATTTGCATTCGGGCAAGTGTTTTTGCTAAATCGGGTTGTTTAAATAAATCACCTTCTTCGTAAAATTTTCCATTGTTTAGAAAAATTCTTTTGCTGTCCTCATATTGTTCGAGGTCTTTTTTATAACTCTTGAACATTTCTGCAAGACGATAGCTTAAAACATAACCATCATTTGCGAGCTTTCGAGCAGGTTCAACTAAGTCCTTCCAACTTATTTTGCCGGAGCCGTATTTTTTAAGTGCATAATCAAAACCGGCAGGAGTTCCCGGAACGCCAGCCGCACGATAACCAATCACCGAACCGCCTTCGCCTTTGATAACTTCGCCGTTCTCATTTAGATAAATATCTCGTGTGGCTTTTGCCGGAGCCATTTCGCGATAATCAATTGTGGTAAATTGACCGTCTTTTGTGCGAATGACCATAAATCCGCCGCCGCCCAAATTTCCTGCCTCAGGATAGACAACTGCCAAGGCAAGTCCGACTGCAATTGCCGCATCTACGGCATTTCCACCTTTTTTCATAACTTCAACGCCGATTTTTGAAGCCAGTTCGTGTTGCGATGCGACCATCGCATTTTTTCCCCGAACAGGCTCGCCCCAAGCGGCTTCGGCAGTTTGGTAAAAGGTTAAGGTATTAAAAAATATTGCAACAATAAATAAGAAATTCGTGGTTTTGTAAATGTTTTTCATAAAAAAGTTTGTAATATAATTGAACAAATTGTCATATAAATATACAGGAAAAATTTATTTTTGGGGAATAAACAGAGATAAATTGTTAATAATAATGAAAATAGCCTGTAATTTAGACTTTTATATAGTTACGCATTTGATTTTGGCAAGAAAAATCTTGGCAAAACAGTACAAAATAGTGTAAATTTTATATTTGGGATCAAATATAAAAGACTCATTTTATTCAATTAACAAACAATAATGGAAAGCATTATTGTTTCGGGGAAACAATTATGAAAAAATTAATATACACAAGTGTATTTTTGATATTGGTCAATTTAGTGTCATCAGTCGCAATGGCTCAACCTTATTTATCAAATAAAATTCAAAAGAATTCAACAAATTTAGCATCATCAAGCGATGAAAGTGTTCGCTTTAGCAGATATGAAGCGTTTTCCGATGGCAATGGTGCTTTGATCAAGTGGAACACAAAAGTTGAAATTGGCAATATCGGGTTTGATATTTATCGAATTGAAGGGAAGAACTCAATCAAGATAAATCAAGCAGTTGTTCCCGGAACATATTTGAGAATCGGAAATAATTCTGAGCTTGGTGGTGAGTATAGATTCTTTGATAGGCAGGGAACATTTAATTCTGTTTATCGAATTGAAAGCATTAGCCTCAATGGAAAAAATCAAACTTCTCAAGCATTTTATCCAAGATATGAAAGTGACTTAACGGATGTCGGCGGACAATCTTCGGAAGAGTTTCAAAAAGCGGCTCAGGAATCCAATCCAATTACGATCAATGAAAATCCTGTTTTTCCAAAAGACTTGAAAAGAGAAGTTTCGGCAAACAGTTCACTTAGCGACCCGATAAATCAACGATGGGTTGCATCTCAGCCGGGAGTAAAAATTGGCGTTAAACAAGAAGGTTTTTATCGGGTTACGAATGCAGAACTTCTGGCGGCTGGTTTTGACGTTAATTCTTCACCTGCAAATTGGCAGTTATATTTAAATGGTATCGAGCAGTCAATAAATGTTGTTGGTAACAATTATATTGAGTTCTACGGCAAAGGTATTGATACTATTCACAGCGATACGAACGTCTATTTTTTGATTGTTGGAAACCAACCGGGTAAACGTATCTTAGATAGATTCCGACGCGGGGTTGGTGGAAATGTTCTTGCAAAAAACTTTGATTATGAATTTAAGCGAAAAGAACGCTTACAATATGCTCAAACTTTGTTAAACGGAGATACAGAAAATTTTTATGGTGCTTTAGTTAGTCCTTCACTTCCAACGGTTTTGAATTTTCAATTAAATGGAATGGATTTTACAACCGGAAAAGCCACCATGGAAATTGCACTTCAAGGAATATCATTTTTTAGCCATAGGATTCAGGTGAAGATTAATGGTGTTGAGTTAAGCAATATTGTAGGTTCAAATAAAAATCTTTATTCGGGTAATGTATCTTTGCCTGTTACGGCTCTACAAAACGGAAATAATGTTCTTGAGTTATTGGCAATAGATAGTCCTCAAGACTTTAGTTTGGTTTCAAGTATAAAGGTAAATTATAAGAAATTATATGAAGCCAACCAAAATCATCTTTTGTTTTATACCCAAAATTCGCGTATTACGAATGTAGAAAAATTTACAACTTCCAATATACGTGTTTTGGATCTCACATATCCGGATAGTCCAACAATTGTTACAAATTTAATTATTGAACCAACAAACAAGCTAGGAACAGAATATGTTGTAAGCATACCTGCTAATCGTATAGCACCAATGTATGCCTTTTCTGATGCAAATCTTAAACAAGCATTTTCGATTGTTCCAAATATACCTTCGACAATTTCAAATCCAACAAATGGTGCTGATTTATTGATCATTACGAATCGTGCTTGGTTGGCGGAATCGAATAATTGGGCAACATATCGTCAAAATGATGGACTCAGTGTATTGGTAATAGATGTTGATGACATTTATGATGAATTCGATTTCGGTATTAAAGGTTCAGATGGAATTAGAAGTTTTCTTGAATTTACGCAAACTGATTGGCAAACTGCACCGGATTATGTCTTGCTAATGGGAGATGCCAGTTATGACCCGAAAAATTATACTGGTGATGGTTTTCATTCATATGTGCCGGTAAGGTTTGTAGATACTCTTTATGAAGAAACCGGAAGCGATGAAGCCTTGGCTGACTTTAATGATGACGGTTTATCGGAAATTGCTGTTGGAAGAATTCCAGCCAGAAACCCGCAAGATGTAACCAGAGCTTTGAATAAAGTTATTAACTTTGAGCAAGGACTTCCAACGGCATTGGCTCGCGGTTCGCTGTGTGTCAGCGACAGTCCGATCGGATACGATTTTGCACAATTATGCACAAGTGTCCAATCTCAACTTCCAGCGAGTATTCCGAAAGTCCATATCAATCGAGATGAACCGGATTCAAGAACAAGAATGATTAATGATATGGCAGGTGGTAGATATTTAGTTAATTATTCGGGTCACGGTGCGGCAGGTTTATGGGCAACAAACAGTTATTTTAATACTAATGATGTTCCGCTTTTAACAAATCAAAATAGATTAACAGTTTTCACAATGTTGACTTGCTTAAATGGCTATTTCATCAGACCGATACCGGACAGTTTAAGTGAAGCACTATTGAAATCACAAAATGGAGGTGCGGTTGCTGTTTGGTCATCTTCAGGTCAAACAACTCCTGATATTCAGCAGGTTATGGCAACGCGTTTCTATCAACAATTAGGAAACAATCCAAGTATGATCCGAATGGGCGATTTGATTAAAGATGCTAAAGCAAATTTAGTTGGCGGAAGAGATGTTCGACTCTCTTGGGGATTGCTTGGTGATCCAACCTTGCGGGTAAAATAAATTTATAGGAGTTAAAAATGAGAAAAATAATAGTAAGCTTAGTAATTATATGAGGGGTCGCGGAGTTTTTGGCTGATGATGATTGAGTTTGATAAAATGTTTGTCAAAAATGGAGTTATTTATGACAAAGACAGTTGCCAAACTTAAT
>JBGTHN010000283.1:0-2745 GCA_041746235.1 Pyrinomonadaceae bacterium
TTCCTTTTGCTAACTGTAAATCAATTTCCTTACTTTTTTCATAATCATTTTCAGGAATAAAATCTACTAAATATTTCAAGCCTTTTGTTTGCAAATTAACTTGTTCGAGAGAAATATCGCCAATATTAACAAAAATAGCGTGAACAAAAACTCCCGATGCTTGAAAACTATTATCGGTGTAAGTTAAATCCGCAAGACGCGGAATGCGATATGTTTTTGTTCGGAATGAAAAAGAACTGCCCGCTCCGGGCATCGTATGATCTAAACAATTATCTGAAACAACAACGACTCTAGTATTTTCGGAACAGCCTTTGTCCTCAACCAATTTCGTCAAGCCTGTGTTTGGTTGTCGCAAAAAACCTGCATATTTCTCAAACAATTCACGACTCGGTTCTATCGCTTTCAATTCTTTTTTAGTAGGTTTGCGGTAAAGTGGCTTGGTTGCACTTCTGAGAAATGATAACTCCAGTGCAACTTGATCACCCGAACGAGAATTTACACGTCCACGCTGAGCTTCGGAATTTACGAAACCAAATAAAAGCAAAATTATACAGATGATTATGCTTTTCATATAAATTTAGAGTTTTTCATTTAGAATTTTATTGACGATTTTTGGATTCGCTTTACCCTGCGAAACCTTCATAACCTGCCCAACAAAGAATCCCATAAGTTTTTGATTACCACCGCGATATGCTTCAACTTGATCGGCATTATTCGCAATTATTTCATCAACGATTTTCTCAAGTTCTCCAACATCGGAAATCTGTTCAAGTCCTTTTTCTTTAACGACATCAGCGGCAGATTTACCTGATTCAAACATTTCGATCAAAACATCTTTCGCCTGCTTTCCACTAATTTTATCTTCATCTACAAATCTGATTAATTCCGCCATATTTTCAGCCGAAATTGGTGAATCTGCCGCAGTTTTATTGGCGTTGTTCAGTTCACGCATCAACTCCGACAAAATCCAGTTTGCCGAGGCTTTCGGATTATTTGATGCTTTTGCGGTTATCTCATAAAAATCCGCTAGATCTTTTTCTGCAACGATCTGCGAAGCATCGTTAAAACTCAATTCATATACGCTTTGAAACCGCTCCAACATCGCCGAAGGCAATTCGGGCATTTCGTTTTTTGCACTTTCAATAAATTCCGCCGTAACAACTAAAGGTTGCAGATCGGGTTCGGGAAAATATCTGTAATCATCAGCATTTTCCTTTGAACGCATCACACGGGTTTTGTCGTTTTTCTCGTCCCAAAGCCGTGTTTCTTGACTAACACCTTCGCCAGATTCGTGTGCTTCGATCTGTCTTTCGATCTCATATTCGATCGCCTTTTGCATAAAGCGAACCGAATTTAAGTTTTTCAATTCAACCTTATTTCTAAACTTCTCTTCACCGATCTTTCTAACCGAAACATTAGCCTCGCAACGCAAATTTCCCTTTTCCATATCCGCATCCGAAGCACCAACCCATTGCAAAACTCTGCGGACGTGATTTACATAATCATATGCCTGCCAAGAAGTTCTAAAATCCGGTTCTGTTACAATTTCCGCCAAAGGAGTTCCCGCACGATTCAGATCAACATAAGAATATTTATCCGTATCGGGCAAACCTTCGTGAACATTTTTCCCCGCATCTTCTTCCAAGTGCATACGTGTAACACCAAGCGTAAAAGGTTTCCAATCTTTCGCGTGTCCGCCTTCGTCGCGTTCGGCGGTCATAATCGTCAGTTTTCCATCGCTCGAAAAAGGCTTGTCATATTGCGAAATTTGATAACCTTTCGGCAGATCGGGATAAAAATAATTCTTCCGCGAAAAAATCGAAGTTTCATTGATATTCAAACCCAATGCCAACGCCGCTTTCGCCGCATAATCAACCACACGTTCATTCAAAACAGGCAAAGCTCCCGGCAAACCCAAACAAACAGGACAAGTATTCGCATTCGGCTCATCCCCAAAACTCGTCGCACAACCACAGAAGATCTTCGTCTCCGTCGCCAATTGTGCGTGTATCTCCATTCCAATTACTGCTTCCCAACCATTTTTCATATTCAAAATTTAAATAATAATCCTAGTTTTAGACTTGATAAATTATAACTCGAAATACATCTTTAGTCATTTTTTCAAAATAATTTGTAAAATTCAGGAAACATTTCAAAAACTCCGCCGATAATTATCTTAGGCAGTAATTTTGACAGAAGTTGCTGTCTTTATATACAGACATAAATACCCTTACAAACTTTAGTGAATAAATGAGCAAAGGCTGTGAGCATATCCAAAATGCTCACAGCCTTTTTTTTGTTTGTTATTTCCGATTAATTTCTTCCGATAAGCCTAACACCTGATCCTCTTCTGTTTGTATTTCTGTTTATTGGATAAATAGGATTATCACGTTTGGGTTTTCTGTCGTGCCTTGGATAATTGGGAAAATAATGGCGTTTTCGATAATAACCGTTGTAATAAGTTTGACCAAAATAACGGCTGTAATCTATAAAACCGTTATTCCGATTCGAATTACCTCTATATTGTTCATCATACTGTTGATAATAAATAACTTCCGTTTCACGTTTTTCGCTCGCTATTCGTGCTTCCCGCAATTTGTCCGCAAGTTTGTCACGTTCGCGGCGGCTTTCTTCATTTTGCTTTTCTAATTCTTCGGGTGATGGAAAACCCAATTCCTCATAATTTTCCCGCAAATCTTTTTCCGCTTTAATACGCTTTTGCCGAAACTTTTCCAAATCCGCATT
>JBGTHN010000284.1:0-3872 GCA_041746235.1 Pyrinomonadaceae bacterium
ATCTTGTTTTCGATTCTGACTGTTCACTGCTCACTGCTGACTGCTCACTTTCTTTGATCGGATATTTCAAATAGTAAAGTTTGCCGTCCTTTTTCTCCTTGTCTTCAACTTCGAGGTCGGACAGAACCGTTTCATCATTCGGACACCAATTTACGATTCTCGCACCGCGATAAATATTGCCTTCTTCATAAAGCGAAACGAAAACATTGATAACCGCCTTCGATAAATTTTCGTCCATCGTAAAGCGTTCGCGTGACCAATCAACCGATAATCCCTCTCGTCGCATTTGGTTCAGGATCGTTCCGCCGTATTGTTTTTTCCATTCCCAAACTTTTTCGGTAAACGCTTCTCTGCCGATGTCCTGCGGAGTTTTATTTTCCTGTTCGAGAAGTTGGCGAACAACCATTAACTGCGTAGAAATACCCGCATGATCTATACCCGGAACAAATAACGTGCGAAATCCCATCATACGTTTGCGACGTGTCAGAACATCCATGATCGTATGTTGCAAAGCGTGTCCCATGTGCAAACTTCCCGTCACATTCGGCGGTGGAATGACGATCGAATATGTTTCCGCATCTGCATTTTCGTTGATCTCAGGAGCAAAACATCCGCTCTCTTCCCATCGTTTGGAGTGATTTTCTTCCGCTTCTTTCGGGTTATATTGTGTTGATAATTCCATATATTTGTTAATTGTTTATTGTTCGTGGTTCATTGTTAATTGTTGATTTTAAGATAACAATCAACAATCAACAATCAACAATTCACAAAAGTAAAAAGGTTAGTTTTAATCTCGAAAGAAAAAACTAACCTTTGTGTGAATTCAATTTATTAAAATCTATTCTTGCATTTTTTCTTCCACCATTTTTTTGATGATTAGATCAGCCATCTGCGGGACGACTTCCCAAGCTATTTCTCTGACAGCTTGTTCAGAAAGTTTGTCCACAACTTTTTGGGTGATCGCTTCGACCATTTCATCAGAAATGCCTCTTTCTGACATTTTGGCGGAAACATTTGCACTTTCGTTGACGGCTACTTCGTCATCAGAAATATCGCTCGTTGTTTCAGAAGAAACTGTTTCGCTTGATTCTTCTTCCGCACCTTCAAGCGGTGGAAGGTCTAGTAAATTCATTTCGTCCAGATGTAAGATGGAAGCAACTTCGGGCATCGGAAGTTTGGATCTTTCCTCTTCCGCCGATTCTATTACTTCCGAACTTTCATCTTCAAATGTGTTTTCGGAAGTCTCTTCAGACATTTCGGATTCAAAGTTTTCAAAATCATCCGTCTCCGAACTTATAGAATCCTCTTCATCCAATGTTTTCTGTTCAGTTTGCCAAACTGAATCATCAGAAGTTTCTTCTAATGAAAGTTCTTGATAATCGGCTGGAGATAAAGGTTGTGTCTGCAAAAAATCTTCTGTTTCAATATTCGTAGGTTCTTCACCAAACTCAATTTCGGCATCTTCACCGTAGGCATCGGATTGATAATCTTCATCAGCAACTTCGTAACTAACGGACTGTTCTTCAATTATCTCATCATCCTTTCCAATTTCCGACATCACTGATGCTGTTTGAAATTTGACCGAATCATCTACCGGAAGACTTCCAACTTGGTCGGTTTGGATCATTTCATCATCAAATTCATCCGACATTCTTCCAAAATTTTCTGACATATTGGCGGATAATTCGTTTGAATTATTCCCAGAAGTTGAATCTGTATCAATTGCAATAAACGGCATCTCCGCCGTGTCCTCTAAATTTTCGTCTCTTAAACCGTTGTCCAATTTAAGTAGAGCCGAAACTTTATCAACTAATTGACTAATTGATTGAAAAGGTTTGGTTAAATAATCGTCCGCTCCGACACGCTTTGCTTCTTCTTCATCAAAAGGCTCAAAAGAACCAACGAGAAGAATTACGGGAATGTCACCATTTGTGTCTGATTGCTTAATCATCTCACAGATCTCATATCCATTTAGACCGGGCATATTGACATCCGCCATCACCAAATCAGGCATATCTTCACGCAGTTTATCCATAGCAGAATTTCCATCGCCCACGGAAATTACCTCAACCCCTTCATCTGCAAAAGTTAGATTGACTACTTTTTGAATTGTAATTGAATCGTCTGCTAACAGCAGTTTGCGTTTTGACACGGAATTTTCTGCTCCTTAAAGATTATGAATTAATGTTAAAGTCTTGCAATGAAAACTATCATTCGCTGAGAAATTCGTCAAGAAAAATTACTTTTATTTAAGCCGATAGGCAAAATTTATCAAGTATAAAGACTTCCAAACATTTCGTTTTTCCTAGCTTTTTACTTTCCGCTTATTTTACACTACTTTTTTTCGTTGCATAAACATCTGCAACATTACTTTCAGTTGTGTTGCGGTAAATGGTTTTGGCAAAAAAGCTACTGCTCCGGCTTGGATACTTTCCGAAGAAAATCTCGGATTCTGTTCGGCGGTCATTACAATAACCGGAATGTCTTTCAGATGTTTTTCCGTTTGCATATATTTGACAAGTTCCGTGCCTTGAATATAAGGCATTACAACATCAAAAATTGCCGCTTCAAAAGTTTCACCCGATTGTAAAAATTTATATGCTTCCTTTCCGTCTCTTGCGGAAACAACCGTGTATCCGTCTTTCTCTATTATCGCTCTGACCAATCTTAAAATTGCCGGATCATCATCAGCAATTAATATTTGTTTGGGAATTTCTCTTTGCTCTTCACTCATTAACACTATACCTTATGCGACATTATTTTCTATTCTAACAAACTTATTTAATTTATGCTTTGTTTTTGCGAATTTTTACCAAATCAGTCGCTAAAGTTAATGCAACTTTCAAACTTGAACTATCCGCAATGTTTTTTCCGGCTATATCAAATGCCGTTCCGTGGTCAACAGAAGTCCTGATAAGTGGCAGTCCTAATGTAACATTAACAGATGCTCCAAATGAAAGACACTTGACAGCAATCGTTGCTTGATCGTGATAACACGAAATTACCGCATCAAATTCGCCTTGATAAGCCCTTAAAAAAATTGTATCCGGCGAAAATGCTCCTTCGACATTTATCTCAAACTCTTCCTGACATACTTTTATTGCTGGCTGAATTTCGTCAAACTCTTCCGTTCCGAACATTCCGTCTTCTGATGCGTGTGGATTTAATCCGGCGACTGCGATTCTTACTTTTCGTTTGAGAAGTGCCGATAATTCTTTATCCGTAAATTTTATCAGTTCAACGAGTTTATCTTTCTTGACCAAATTGATCGCATCTCTTAAAGATACGTGAGTCGAAAGCAATATGACTCGAAGTTTTTCGGCGAAAAAACTCATCGCAAAATCTTTTGTATCGGTCAGTGAAGCCAGAAATTCCGTATGTCCCGGAAAATCAACTCCCGCAAGATTTAAAGATTTCTTATTGATCGGTGCAGTCGTTATTGCATCAATTTGCCCGTGTTTCCAAAGATCAACCGCAGTTTCAATATATTCGGCGGAAGCCTTTCCCGCGACTGCGGATTCTTCTCCAATCGGAAAAACTTCATTCAAATTATCTAGATTATAAATTATTATAGAAGAATTATTGGGGGATATTTCTCGGTCTTTCTCTACTTCTATAAAGTCAAAATCTAATTCTAAATCAGCCGCTGTCTTTGTTAAAAACTTTGTGTCGCCAATAATGATCGGCAAACAAACACTTCTTAAATTTTCATCACAGACGGCTTTTAAGATAATTTCCGCACCGATTCCGGCGGCATCTCCCATCGTTATTCCGACTTTTGGCAAAGAATAATCTTTTTTATTAATACTCACTTAAATCTCTAAATGCTTTGCGTTTAAATCGAAACTTATTCTCTTTCATCAGCTTTAAAC
>JBGTHN010000285.1:0-2020 GCA_041746235.1 Pyrinomonadaceae bacterium
TTATTGCAGAAAAAGTAAAAGATGGATACCTCTTTAGAGAAAAAGAATTTGAATCTGCATTTCAAAGTAGCAGTTTAAATGAACTGTCTGAAACCATTAGAACTGCAATATTTGATTGTTATGCTGAAATTGGGATTACAAACAAGTTAGCTAATAAATATGTCAAAGAGAGAACCTACGATCTTGATCTTCGTTCTTTAAATCCATTTTCTATAGAGCGTGAGTTGAGTAAATTAATAGAGTCATCAAAAACAAAAATTTCTAATACATTAGATTGTTTACAATCATTCAAAAAATAGGATGAAATTTCCGATAACACAAGCAATAAGATTTTTGCGGCAGAAAAAGGTTGAGTTTGAACCGCATCTTTTTGAATATGTCGAAAAGGGCGGGACTTCGCATTCGGCTCAAAGTTTGGGCGTTGATGAACACGCTGTTATTAAAACTTTGGTGTTTGAAACGAATGAGAAAAAGCCCGTTATGGTTTTAATGCACGGTGATTTGCAGGTTTCGGAAAAGAATCTGGCGAGGCATTTGAAAGTAAAATCGGTTTCGCCCGCTTCGGCTGAAAGAGCAACGAAATTAACGGGTTATATTTTTGGCGGAACGTCGCCTTTTGGTTTGAAAACGAAGATGCCAATCTATGCGGAGAAAACGATTTTTGATTTGGAAAAGATTTACATAAACGGCGGAAAGCGTGGTTTTTTGGTTGAAATTGATTCGAAGATTTTAATAGATATTTTGAAAGTCGAAGAGGTAGAAATCGGAATTGATAAGTAGAAAGCCGATGCAAATATGCGTAAACTCTATAATTTATGTTAGCAGAAACATCAGGAATAGAATCGGGATTAAATATTGAAACGATCGAGATAATTTTGCTCATCGGTGCGGTCGTGGCGATCATTGCAAGGCGTTTTAAGATTCCTTACACAGTTGGATTAGTTGTAGCGGGAATTTTCCTCGCCTTTATACCGCTTAGTTTTCAAATTACTTTTGATAAAGAATTACTTTTTAAAGTTCTGCTTCCGCCTCTGATATTTGAAGCCGCACTTTATATTCATTGGAAAGAATTAAAACGAGACCTTTTGCCGGTCGTAACTTTTGCAACTGTCGGCGTTTTGCTTTCGGCTGGAATAACTGCGTCATTTATGCACTTTATCGTCGGTTGGGAATGGACGATGGCGGCACTTTTTGGCGTTTTGATCGCGGCGACCGATCCGGTTTCGGTAATTGCAACATTTAAAGAAGCGAAGGTTAAAGGACGACTTCGATTGTTAGTTGAAGCCGAATCTTTGTTTAATGATTCGACGGCGGCGGTTGCTTTTGCAATTGTTTTGGCGATTGCGATGGGACAATCTTTGGCGGTTGAAACGGCGGGAATTGCGATGATCTTGTCGGTGGCTGGCGGAATTGCAAGCGGTTTGATCGTTGGCGGCGGATGTCTTTTGATAGCGGGCAGAACACGCGATCATTTGGTCGAATTGGCTTTAACAACAATTGCCGCATTTGGTTCGTTTTGGCTCGCTGAACAATTTACATATTCGGGTGTTCATTTATCAGGCGTTTTGGCTTCGATGACCGCCGGATTACTTGTCGGAAACACAAATGAACTCGGTTTTATCTCAGACAAAGGCGAAGAATCAATCGAATCTTTCTGGGAATTTGCCGCATTTGTCGTCAACTCGATCGTATTTATTTTATTGGGTGTCAACGAAGCCTATCAGGATTTCGGTAGAAGTGCCTTCGCAATTTTGGTTGCCATCATCGCCGTCATTATCGCTCGTGCGATTGCCATTTATCCGATCTCCGCACTCTTTTCAAAATCTCGTTGGAAAATTGATTCCGAACATCAACACATAATGTTTTGGGGCGGTTTGCGTGGTGCGTTGGCGTTGGCGTTGGCACTCGGAATTCCCGAAAGTGTTCCGTATCGTCAGGAAATTCTGACCGTAACATTCGGTGTTGTCGCATTCTCGGTATTTGCACAAGGTTTAACAATGACACCGCTTTTGGGCAAGTT
>JBGTHN010000286.1:0-2225 GCA_041746235.1 Pyrinomonadaceae bacterium
GATTTTGGAATATGATAAACTAAAGTATTAATAATACTAAATTGATTATAAGTGAGTAAATAGTGGAAAAAATAGAAATAATACCTCTCGGAGGAATCGGCGAATTCGGAATGAATTGTATGGGAATTCGCTATAAAGATGAAATGATTGTGGTTGATACAGGAATGGGATTTCCTGAAGAAACTCCATACGGTGTTGATATATCAATACCGAATTTTGATTTTTTGGATGAATATAAAGATGACCTAACCGCACTTTTTTTAACGCACGGACACGAAGATCACATTGGTTCTACGCCATATTTTTTGAAAAAATTTAATCTTCCCGTTTATGGTTCAAATTTAACTCTCGCATTTATCGAAAGAAAACTAAACGAACATAAAATGCTTGATGATGTTTTGCTTCATCGAGTTAAGGCAAATGATATTGTCAAAGTTGGTAATTTTGAAGTCGAATTTATCCACGCATCACATTCATTGGTTGATTGCTTTTCATTGGCGATCAAAACGCCGGTTGGAACTGTGATTCATACGGGCGATTACAAAATTGATGATACGCCGGTTATCGGCAAACCTTATGATCTAAAAACTCTTGCAAAATACGGCGATGAAGGTTTACTTGCATTGCTGGCTGATTCAACAAACGCAACTGTTCCGGGCAGAACTCCTTCGGAAAAAGCAGTGATTCCGGCGTTTGAAGAAATTTTTGAATCGGCGGAAGGTAGAATTTTCGTAACAACATTTTCTTCATCAATCCATCGTTTGCAGATTGTTTTGGATGTTGCCGCCGATTTTGGTAAAAAAGTCTGTGTTCTTGGACGTTCAATGGTAAATAATGTTGAACTAACTTCAGAACTTAATTTGCTTGACATTCCTTATAATACGCTGATTGGTTTGAGTGAAGCACGTCAAATTCCAAATGAGGACATTGTTTATCTGGTAACGGGTTCACAAGGCGAATCAAGAGCTGTGATGTGGAATCTTGCAACACAAAGTTATAAAGGTTTATCAATTCAAAAAGGCGACACAGTTGTTTTATCCGCACGCATAATTCCGGGAAATGAAAAAAGAATTTCCAAAATGATCGGTGCAATTTACCGAAGCGGCGGAAATATAATCGAAGAAAAACGCCGTCTGATTCACGTTTCGGGACACGCGGCACAGGAAGATATTAAGATAATGACCGAAACCGCACGACCAAAATTTCTTGTTCCGATTCACGGCGAATATCGAATGCTGTTTCGACATAAGGAATTTGCCAAAAATCATTTAGGTTATACGGACGATAATGTGGTTTTGATTGAAAACGGTGATGTTTTAGAGTTAACCGAAAATACTGCAAATGTTGTAGATCGTCACGATATAGGTAAGACATTTATTGACGATTCGAGATTTGGTGAGATCGAATTCGATATTGTCCGTGAACGCAAAAAACTTGCGATTGGCGGAATCGTTTCATTAATTATAACGCTTGATAAAAAAACAAAAGAACTAAAATCACAACCAAATATAGAAATTCAAGGTGTTGCAAGGATTGACCCTTTGAACGGAACTCTGCAAAATGCAAGAGATACTGTTGCAGAAGCCATCGGAAATATGACTTTGCAAGATAAAAATGACAAAACCCAAATGACCGAAAACCTCCGCATTCATTTAATGAGATTTATCCAAAAAGAAACAGGCACAAAACCTTTGATCGTGCCGACTATTATTGAGGTATAATTATTTATGGAATACTCGCTTCACAAACTTTTATTTCCAACTTTTCTGTTGATTATTTTATGTGTTATCGGATGTATTTCTCAGGAGAAATCAAAAGATGAATTAGTTGACCAACAGAAAATAACTGAATTAAACAATCTCAGAGTAAATGGAGATCCACAGAA
The DNA here is from genome assembly GCA_041746235.1 of Pyrinomonadaceae bacterium. GTDB lineage: Bacteria > Acidobacteriota > Blastocatellia > Pyrinomonadales > Pyrinomonadaceae > Aridibacter. The sequence goes on from JBGTHN010000286.1 coordinate 1,886, forward strand.
AGCAATTGATCAATTAACAGTTCTGATAATTGATAAAGGTGAATATGTGGGAGCCTTTTATTACAGGGGGCTTGCGTATTTAGATTTGCAAAAATATGAGTTAGCCGAAAAAGATTTCAATAAAGCACTCGAAATTGCTCCTAATGTGTCATCGCTTCTATTTTTTAGAGGAATATCAAGATTATTTCAGAATAAATATAAGGAATCGCTCGATGATTTTTCTTCAGCGATTTCTATTGATTCGGAGAACTATGATTTTTATAACTATCGGGCAATTGCTTTATCGGAGTTAGAAGAATTTGACCTTGCCATAAAAGATTATAACAAAGCTCTAACGATT
>JBGTHN010000287.1:0-4366 GCA_041746235.1 Pyrinomonadaceae bacterium
CAATAGTTTCTATTTTACCCGAAGCCCAGCGAATTTCAACTTTATCAACAACATCAGTTTTGCCTAAACCAAAATGCACACGTCTTTGATTTTGCGAACAATAACCACTTCCGCCGTGGATTTCTTGCAGATGCTCTTTGCCATCCCAAAATATCTTTACTTGTGATCCGATTGCCGACCTGTTCGATTTTGTTCCTTCGAGTTGAAATTGAATCCAATTATTATCAGGCGAAACTGTGTTTTTATACATCAACGCCGGAGCTTTTTGATGTGCGACGACAACATCCAAAACGCCTCGATTAAAAAGGTCTGCAAAGGCAACCGCACGACCGTCAAAAGTTTCGGTTACACCGATTGATTGGGCAACATCCTGGAACTTTCCGCTTCCGTCATTTATCCAAACGTGCTTTTGCTGATAACCCGAAAGACTTCGCCCATCCATATTCGCCCAGTTTTTTGCGTCGCCGATAATCGTATTATTTCCAACAGTTACTTTTGCAAAATCATACCAATAATTGCCGTCTTTATTGGCGGAAACATAACCGTTCGTCAAAAAATAATCCACATTTCCATCGTTGTTCAAATCGCCGAATTGTCCGCCCCAACTCCAACCGCCGTTCTCCAATCCAAGATCGTTCGCCAGATTATCAAATTTCACATCTTCGCCTTTCGTTCCCGCTTTCGGAACCCACAAATTATTGCCCTGCAACAAAATTCCTGCTTCCGAAATGTTCGATTCATAGATCGCCAGACGACCATCATTAAACACATCTCCAAAACTCGCATTCATCCCACTTTTCGGTGCAAATCCAACGCCCGATTTCTCGCTTGCATCAATAAATTTCTTGCCATCAATATTAAAATACAGTTCCGAAACGCCATAATCATTGGCGATAAACAAATCGGGAAAACCATTTCCTGTCAGATCAGCAGAACCAACTGCCAACGCCCAACGATTTGAATCTATGCCGACATCTTTGCTGATTTCCTCAAACTTTCCATCGCCCAAATTTCGATAAAGATATTTGCGTCCGCCATTTTTCGCATATTCAAAACTCTCCGGCATAATCCGCGTGTTTTCCAGATTCCACAAATCCAAACCTTCCCGAAAATACCCACCGAGAAAAATATCGAGCAAACCGTCACGGTCAAAATCAAACCAAATACCCGAATTTATATTCGCTTTTTCGGGAAATTCTATGCCTTCAACTTTTGTAAAATTCGTTCCACCGTTATTCTTAAAAAGTTCGGTTTTGCCCCATTTATAAACGAGCAGATCTTCAAACCCATCATTATCAAAATCACCCCAAACTGCTCCCATCGAAACACCTGTTTCATCATTATTGACATTCGCCAATCCCAAATCTTTCGCAACATCCGTAAACGAACCATCTTTATTATTTCGATAAAGTGCATTCGCCGTTCCTTTTTCGCTGTTCGTCAAATAAATGTCATTCCAACCGTCATTATCAAAATCCACGATCGAAACGCCCGCTCCCATCGAAGCAATCTGCGGCATAATATTGTCTATCTTTTTATCCAATTTCGGTGCTTGATGAGTAAAATCCACACCCGATTTTTTCGACACTTCCTCAAAATAAAACCCGTAGCGTTTCATCGCCGTTTCATTATCAGCAGTTGCAGTTTCGGTGTTTTTAGAAAATTTTTGAATAAGAAAAGGTGTCGCTAAGAGTGCGATAAATAAAATAATTAAAAATGGTTTTGTAAAGCGTTTCATAAAATCTTTTTAACAGGGATGAAGAGGATAAAAGGGATTTTTTTGTTTTAATCTGCAACTTGAAATTTATAAACTGAAATTTCTTATCCCTGCTTATCACCTGCATCCCTGCTAATTATTTCTATCTCAAAGCATTCCTAAACGAATCGGGCGAAACATATCTTGTATGGAAATTCACCCAATCGGCTTTATTTTTTTGATAAACCAGATCGTCTTCCAAAGTCGTCGGACGGCGTGAATAATCATTCGTACTTTGCGTCGGCAAAGGAAGCAAGGTTTTCGAGAATACCGAATTCATATCGCCGTCTTTTATCCAACCGTTTCCAATTATCACAAAATCTCGTTTCCAACCCTTTTCGACTTCCGGCAAAACAGGGAATTTCATAATCAATTCATCGCCCGCATTTGCCAAAACGTAACGGTCATCGGTTTTCAGTAATAATTCTTTCACATCTCCAAAGCGTGTGTAATAACCTTCCAAATCCCGCCAACGCTGATTCGTTGTCATAATCTTATCGTATTTCGGAACTTCGGGCGAAGAATCATTTGGCTTTTCAATCACCGAAAATCCTCTGTAACGCAAAGACGCTTCCGCCAAATCCAATTCTTTTATTTTGCTATCATTTTTCGGCAGATCAACTGCCCACGCTAACTTATCCCAAAAAATTTCCAATTCCGTCCGAATTCTAAAACGTCTCGTTTTCGAATCTTTCGGAAAAACATCCGACAGATCAAGCAAAACTGTTTTCATCTTTCCGGCAGGGAAACCCAAATTTTCCTTAACCGCTTTCCAATTTCCATTTTCGTCTTCAACTTCGATGCTCAAACTTTTCGGTGGTTTTGCATCCGAACTTTGCCCACGCTGAACATTTATCGAAGCATCCGTTGGGTGCATCCAACCATCTGCGACAACCCAAATTTTCTTATCTGTCGGAGCATCTTCAGGCAATTCCAATTCGACATAATGATCTTCCGCCACACCTTGGAATTTTCCGCGTTTGAATCCGTCGAGATATTTCTCATCAATTTTTGAAACTGTTTCCAAAACATCTTTGCCGTTATGATCCGTCGCTTTCGTAAATAAATTCGTTGTCTCAGTTGTAAAAACCTTCAACGGTGGAAGCGGAATCGCAAAACGCTCGTCAGTAAAAATTTCCGTATCTTCGGGATGGTCAACTGCCAGCAACTTGTAATTATCCAGATAAAAACTTTCCCAATATTCGCCCGTGATTCTCAATTCATAAAAACCATCTTTCGGCTTCAAAGATTCGCTCGGAATCTTAAACCATTCTTCCGTCTGCAAAATCCCGTAAGTGTCCTGTGCATTTATTTTTAACCCAAGTGCCGGACTCCACGGCGGAGCGTCTTTAACGTGGACAAACTCAGTTCCGTTCCATGCAAATAAATGCGGACAAGAACCTTTCAAACGCTGTTCAGCGGCAATTGTTTGATTCGCTTTCAGATCAAACTCCGCCTGCACATAACCGTTCTGCCAAATGATTCTCGCTACGTCAACATTTTTCATTTTACCCAAACCAAAATGAACTTGCGGCGATGTTATCAATTGTTTTTGCGACAACAAACCCGAACGAATTTCAATCTCTCCGCCGATTCCGTAAGTGTTTATCCGCTGATCACCTTCGGTTTTCGCCGATTTCGGTTTTAAGATTTGCCATCCGTAATTTGTGTTTGAATTATTTTGAAAAATAGTTGGTTTTTTTAGATAACCATCGATACCGATTAAATCAAGTTTTCCATCATTATTTAAGTCGACGGAGTTGAAAATATAGCCGTTTATTTGTGTTTTTATCTTTGAAAATTTCCCATCTTTTCCGTTTAAGAAGAGAGAATCTTTAGTATGAGAAGAAATCAAAACATCATTTCCACCATTGTTGTCAAAATCAGCAATTTCAATTTCACAGAGTTTTCCAATTATTAAATCGTCTGATTCACAAGCGTCAGTTTTAAAAAGTTCTACTAAATCAAAATCTTTATCATTACTTATATCGCTCAAAAATTTGATTGAGCCATCTGCTTCAAACACAAGATCAATTTTATTATCATCGTTTATGTCCCCAAGATTCATCGAGGAAACAAGTGAAGTTTTGGGCAAAATTCTTTCTTTAAATAATCCACCACGTTCATTAGAAAATATTTTCAATTCTTTTTGACCTAACATAATTGCATCTGAATCTCCGTCTTCATCCAAGTCAGCATATGCGTAATCGTCATTATTTTTAGCATTTTCAATTAGTTTCGTTTCAGAAAATGTTCCATCTCCATTATTTTGCAAAACAATTGGTTCGCCATCTTTTGTTCCCAAAAGCAAATCCAGATCGCCTTCATTATCAACATCCAAAACCCAAACGCCATTGAAAGATTTTGAAGAAACTTCGACCTTAACTTCTTCAAATTTTCCGCCATCAATTTGTTTGAATAGTTTGAAACCATTTTCATCAGCAATTGCCAGATCATTTTTGTAGTCGTAATTAAAATCGAACGCGACCAAGTTTTTCGCGTCTTTCAAACCAAACGGCAGAACAGTTTCGCCGATGTGAGTTTCTCTATCATCAGACCAGGCAACAACGGATTTTTCGCCATCGAGGAAAATTGCTTTTGCAAAATATG
>JBGTHN010000288.1:0-4399 GCA_041746235.1 Pyrinomonadaceae bacterium
AATTTTGCTTTTGAGTTTTTGGCATAAAAGATTTCCCACTTATTGGATTTAATTAAAATTAGTGAATTGATAAATCAAATACTTCGGCTCGGCTCGTTAGAAAAAACTTTTAGATTAACACGAAAGCGGAAAACCGAAAAAAAGTGGCGTAGAAACTACGCGACATTGTTAATGCACAATTTTAACTGCTTTGTCAAACATTTATCAAATTCCTAAGTTAGAATGTTTTCCCGATGCCACCAAATCATTGTCAGCGATGGGCGGAATGGTTTTTCTTTTGGTAGATGGATTTCCTGCATTGCCAGATTGCGAATCAAAAATGCTTCGTTTCTGGTTTCTTCAAAGTTTTTGGAGATGATTATTTTGTAATAGTCATTAATTGAAAACAAGCTTTTGTTTAATGACCAATGATTTAGTGTGCAGAGCGATAAGAAGTTGCTGACGTTTTGCGAACAGATACTACGGAGTTTTTCAATTTTATTCAGATAGTATGGAAGAGTTGTGGAACTCATAGATCAATAAATAAATTAAGTTTATTCAAAAATAGAAACATAACTGTTAAGAAGTGTCTGGGATGTTTAGATATTTTACCTGAATACACCCTTCTTAACAGTCGGGTTTCTGCATATTAATTTTTAGCTAGCTGTTGCTTCGCTTTGTTCCAAACTTTCGTCAATGTATAGAATTCTTGTGCAATTTTCGCAGGTGAAGATTTCTTCGGTTGTTTTTAGTTGGACAAGCATTTGTTTTCGCAGTTTCATAAAACAGGCACTGCACGAATTTTCGACGACTTCGGCGACGGCGATTCCGTCACGGCTTCGGGTGATGAAACGATTATAGACAGCGGCGAGTTTTGGTGAAACTTTTGAGAAAACCGTTTCGCGTTCGTCGGTCAATTTCTTATATTCTTTTTTGTCTTTTTTCAATTCCTTATCAAACTCACTTTGGGTTTTTTCCCAATCGCTTTCGAGGTTTTTTATTTCTTCGGCACGTTCTTCCAAAACTTTATCAACTTCTTCGATATTTTCGAGTTCTACTAAAATCTTGGTTTCAAAACCCGAAATTTGTTTGTTCAAAACGTCAATTTCACGCATTGCGGCTTCGTATTGTTTGGTATCAGCGGCAGTTGTTAAATTTCGATTTGCACGTTCAAGGCTGGTTTTTGTTTCATTGATCTTTAGTTCAAGTTCGCCTTTTTTCTTTTGTGCGTCGGTTTTTTTATCCTGAATTTCGTGTATAGAAGAGGCGTGCTGTTCAAACTCTTGTTCAAGAACTGCACGCCTTGCTTCTGCCGATTCAATTGTTTCGCTAAGTTGTCGAATTCGTGTGTCGGTTTTCTGTAACTCGACTAATTTCATTAATTCTGATTTCACTGTATTAAAAATATCTCCCGTTTTTTCAAAAAAGTAACTTTTTATATTTGAATTTCATTTTACATTAGAATAAGTGAAAAGAAAAAGGTGATAAGTGATAGCTGAAATCTGATAACGAATCAAAGTAATTAGCTTTTGCAGGTTGTATATCAATTATCGTTTAACAAAACCTCAAAATGTTTCCGCAAACTTTGGACGTTAAATGAAATGCGGTTTCGTTCATCAGCGATGGAAAACCACTGCGGTTTATCTTCAAATTTTAGCAAAACCAACTCTTCATTCATTTTAACAAAACCGAAATGTGAGATTTTTGCCAACGCCAAAGCTCCGCCACGCATAAATCCGTCGCTTGGAGTGCGTGTCCAACCCGCTTCAATAGTTAAACATCTCACACCAAGTTGAAGTTTTATAAGCGTGCCGCGTAAATTTGAATGTCCTGACTTGAAACTGTGATTTTCACTGGTTGAAAGTTTGATGTTTGCACCGTGTTTATTGAATGCAAAGACGATTTCAAGAACCGTATCAATCAACCATTTGACACTTTCGATGCGTATTTCATCGTTTGATTCTTTTAGTGTTAAATAATCGGCGACTGAAAAACGATTGGCATCTTTTGCGTTTTCAATTGCATTTTTCAAGTCTTGTGTTAAAACTTCATCGAGTTTATTCATAAGTTTTCAGCATAAAACTGTAGCGAATTTATTGCAATTTCGTGTTATTATCTTTTGCATAAACATAACAAGTTTTTTATTAAGAGTTTTTATTATGAGAAATCTGATTCTTTTGTTTTTAATAAGTTTATTCTCATTTCCGACGTTTGCACAAAAAGCTAAAACTAATTTTGGCAAAGGAAATAAACCCGATATTCCTGCGACTGTGCCGATCAAAGATGAAAAGGAGGAGTTTCAAAAAGCCATCAACGAAGCAGATGCTTCTACGAGAGTTGTCGCTTTGCAGAAATTTCTTAAAGATTACCCCGAATCCGAACAGAAAAATCGTGCCTTGGGTTTGATCGTAAGCGGACGTGCGGAAATGGCAGACATTAAATTGCGTGATAACGAAACGGCAGAAGGCGTAAAACTCTTCAAATTAGCCGTGCAGGAAACTCCGATGCCTGTTTCGGACGAGCTTTTTTCGCGTGTTTTGATGCAGATTCCGACCAATCTTTTCTGGCGTGGCGAAAGAACGGCGGCTTTTGATGTTGCCAAAATGATCGAAGAGAAAATTGCCGATAATTCAAAGCAAATGATCGGCTTGGCGACATTTTATGTGAGTGTTGAAAATGCTTCAAATGCAATCAGATTACTAGAAAAATCTATCCAATTAAAACCGGATTCTGTTGCCGCATATCAAACTTTGGGTTTGGCTCAACGGATGAATTTTGATCTTGAAAAATCGGCGGAAGCCTATTCAAAAGCACTCGAACTTGATACCGAATCATTATCAGCAAAGCGTTATTTGGCGGAAATGAAAAGAGCAACGGGGAAAACTGCGGAGGCTTTACAATTGTATCAGGAACTTTTGGATAAAGACCCAAACGATCTGAATGCAAAAACAGGCTTGGTTCTGACAATGTTTGATGCCGGAAAAGCCGTCGAAGCGGAACTTGAAATGGACAAAGTTCTTGCGGAGAATCCGAATAATTTACCTTTGTTGGTTGGTGCGGCATATTATTTTGCGGCAAAAGGCGACGGCTCAAAAGCGATCGAATTATCACAAAAGGCTCTGGAAATTGAACCAAGATATGTTTGGGCTTATATAACTTTGGCTCGCGGTTATATGAAACAGCAAGAACCTTTATTGGCGGAGAGAACTCTTTTGACAGCCCGCCAATTTGGGAATTTTCCGACGCTTCAATATGAATTGGCGACTGCAAGACTCGCCGCCGGTTTTTACAGAGATGCAAACGACGAATTGTTGGAAAGTTTTACGATCAAAGATGGTTTGATAAAAACTAATTTAGGCGGAAGACTCGAACGTGAAGCGGCAAGTTTTACCGAATTGTTATCGCTTGAAAGACAGTCGAGCATTTTTCAATTCTCTTCGGCTGATTCCGCTTTAGAATCTGAAAAACTAAAAAAACTACTCACATTCACTCAAATAATTCAGAATGAAAACGCCTCTGAAGCCGAAATTATTGCGGTCGCAGATGATTTTATAAAAGGCGATGACAAGATGAAAACTCATCGCCAGATGTTTGTTGCCGGACAACTTTTAGATAAGAAAAAGGCTCTGCCGAAAGTTTTGGAAATAACAAAAGAAGTTGTCAAAGGTGTTGATTCGGCATTGGACGACAAAAATGCTACATCGGCGATCTTAGCAGATGAACTTTATGAAACACGCAAAATCGCAACTATAAAAGGTGAAGCATTAATTGTTCCAAATATCCCGCGTCAAACTTTGTCGGCAATAATTCGCGGAAGAATCGAAGAAATCAGCGGTTGGGCGTTGTTTCAGCAAGATAAAAATACTGATGCAGTTATCAGAATGAAGCGTGCGGTCAGCGTTTTTCCGAAAGATAGTGTTTGGTCTCGTTCGGGATATTGGCGAATGGGAACGATCTTAGAAAGACAAGGCAAATCCGAAGAAGCATTGGATAATTACATCAAAGGTTATTTGCCGGAAGAAAAGAACGATGTCAAAAAAATTGTTCTCGAATCGCTTTACAAAAAAGTGAATGGAAGTTTAGATGGCTTGAAAGAAAAACTTGAAAACAAACCAACAGAAACAATTAGTGCAAATCCCTTTACAAAAAGTGATGAAGTTTCCGAAAAGAAAACCGAAACTCCTGTAGAAACAACAGAAAAAAAAGTTGAAATTCCCGACACAGTTCCGATTGCAAAGGATACAGATCTTGATCAAGATGTTAAAATTTCCGATAACTTGAAATTTAAAACTCTTCCGATTCCAACTGAAACTATTGTTGATAAACCTTTAGAAAACAAATCCGACGTAACTGAAAAAAATGATGAACTAAGCGACGAACCAAAATCTGATACGAATGATCAGGATGATGTTGTTGAAAC
>JBGTHN010000289.1:0-1773 GCA_041746235.1 Pyrinomonadaceae bacterium
CTCCGCGAATTGTCAACAGACTTCTGCGACGCGTTCGTGATTATGCGGAAGTCTTAAATGACGGTAGAATTACAGTCGAAATTGCCCGACAAAGTCTAGATAAAATGGAAGTTGACCGTTTCGGTTTAGACGAAGTTGACCGCAAACTTTTAACAAATATCATCGAAAAATTCGATGGCGGTCCGGTTGGACTCGGAACAATTTCCGCTTCGATCAGCGAAGAACGCGATTCGATCGAAGAAGTTATCGAACCATATTTAATACAGATCGGTTTCCTCAATCGCACACCACGCGGACGCATAGTTACTGCGGCGGCTTACGAACATTTCGGTTATGAATATCCGCTAGACGAAGATAATGTAATTGCTATGGCGAGTTAAAAGAATTTTGTATTAACAAATTTATCGGTGAGTTTTCATTTGGATAACTTACCGATTTTTATTTCAACTCTTCTTCATACATCAAATAATGAGAGGTTTCCATTCCTACTTTTTCGTAAACTTTCTGAGCGTGCAGATTTTCGTGTTCGACATATAAACGAAAACCGAAAACATTGCCTTTTTCACGAGCTTTTTCTTTTGCAAAATCATAAAGTCGGCTGTAAATTTTCTTGCCGCGACCAACGGGTAGAATATAGACGCTTTGAATCCACCAAAACCATTTATTACGCCAATCGCTCCATTCAAAAGTTATCATCAAACCGCCGATGATCATTTCGTTCGCATCTTCGGCAACTAAATAGAAACCTTTTGTTTCATCAGCAAAAACCGCCGATACACCGTTTGTTAAAGTGTCGGGATCAAGGTGTTTTCCTTCGGTTTCAAGAGCCATCGCTTGGTTAAATTCAACCAATGCAGGCACATCTTTTGCTTCGGCAATTCTTATCTTTATTTCATTATTCATAAGCAATTAAAAAGAAAATAATAGCAATTTTGTTCGTCTTGTTAAAATTTCGTCTTGACGATTTACGCTTTGCCAACTAATCTTAAATGTTTGTCCACAGGACAAAAGGAAATCATATGAAACTTCGCATACTTTATCACGGAAATTGTTTCGATGGCGTTTCATCCGCCGCTATATTTACAAAATTTTATCAGGCAAAAATAAACGCAGATGCCGAGATCGCTTACACACCGACAATGCACCGTGCGGGAAACGCATTTGATCAAGACCAATTTGACGGCGACGAAAACGCCATCGTTGATTTCAAATATTGTGCCGATGAACGTCTGACTTGGTGGTTCGATCATCATCAATCGGCGTTTTTATCCGATGAAGATGAACAACATTTTTTGAGCGACAAATCCGGCAAAAAGTTCTTGGATATAAAAAGCAAATCCTGTGCAAAATTTATTGCTCGAATCGGTCGGGAAAATTTTGGTTGGGAAGATGAGTCGCTCGCCGAACTTATCGAATGGGCGAATATTATTGACGGTGCGTTATACGAAAATCCGGCTCAATGTGTTGAACTAAAATCATCTGCGTTAAAATTGATGCAGGTCATCGAAGGCGAACGAGACGAGAAATTTATCGAAAAAATAATTCGTGATCTGACGGAAAAAAGTTTGGATGAAGTGCTGGAAAGCGAAGAGATTCAAGCAAAATTAAAACCGATCCTTGAACAACATTGGAACACGGTTGAATTGATAAAAGAGAAATCAAACTATTCACGCGGAGTCGTTACTTTTGATCTGACGGCAGATAACATTGATGGTTACAACAAATTCATTCCGTATTATTTTTACCCGCAGACGACTTATACCGTTTCACTTA